>CACYDQ010000305.1 GCA_902773215.1 uncultured Spirochaetaceae bacterium
CCCCCTTGTCGCGATTGATCTGCCGGAGGGATACACGGTGACCAGCGCGAGCAAGGACGGCTCGTCATACCAGCTGCAAAGCTCCCTCCTGCCGGTCAGCCTCATTGTCAAGCTCTACGGCAAGGATGTCTACGGCGGGGCACAGGCTGCCCTGGAGGACAACCTGACCCGGCTCAAGGCGAAGAGCGACTTGGAGCGCTTTTCCTGGCGCAATCAGGAGGCGGCACTTGCCGAAATTTCGTTCAAGCTGGGCTCTGCCTCCATGTGCGGCTATGCCGCCTCCGCCGTCCTGCCGGAGGACGCGGGCACGGTCGTTCTGCTCGCATGGGCGGGCGAGGCTGACTACGAGAAGAGCGCGAACCTCATCCTGAGTACGATAGACGGCCTCTGCATCGACTACGGCAGCTATTTTTCGCCCGGCCTGGTCACGAGCTATGCGTTCCCGGCGGGGGCGGGGGAAGTCCCGGTGCAGCTGGACATAGGCGGGCACACGGTACGGACGGCCCTTGCGCAGAACGACGAGGAGGCCGCCGACTACCTGATTGAGCGGGAGTACGAGGTCCTCACCCTGTATGCGGAAAGCCCCGTCTGGCAGGAGGCGTGGAAGCGCTACTACCGGATGGTCTTCAGGGACTCCTGCGGCCGGCTCCGGCGGCCGGCCTTTGACATCTACAACGCGCTTGCCCCGGACTGCGTGGACGAGACCGACTTGGCGCAAAAGCTTCTGGACTGGACGCAGTACATGAGCTACGAGCGGGAGAAGAACAACAGCGACTTCGCCTCCCTGCCGTCGATGCTCCTGGGCGGGGGGAGCGACTGCGACTCGCGCAGCATGATGCTCGCCGTCCTGCTCCGCGCGATGAACATGGACAGCTGCCTGTTCGTCAGCGCGACCTTCAGCCATGCGCTCGCGGGCTTCGTCTCCAGCCACCCCGGCCACAGCTTCCCGGCGGAGGGGAAGAACTACCTGATGGGCGAGACCACGTCCAAGGGCCTCACCTGGGGCAAGGTGTCCGCCGAGATGGACGACCCTCGCCAGTGGATAGCGGTGACATTCCCCTACTAGCAGGCCTCATCCCCATACTTGCGTAAATCCGCTATTTGTAGCATACTGTACGCGAGATGAAAAAGGCGCTGATTACAGGCATAACGGGGCAGGACGGCAGCTATCTGGCCGAGTTCCTGCAGGAAAAAGGCTACGAGGTTCACGGCATCATCCGCCGCTCGTCATCGTTCAACACGGGCCGCATTGAGCACCTCTACCTTGAGGATGCCATCGAGGACATGCACAAGGACAGGAAGGTCTACCTGCACTACGGGGACATGACGGACTCCGAGAGCCTGATACGGCTTATCCGCAAGATAAAGCCCGACGAGATATACAACCTGGCGGCGCAGAGCCACGTGCAGGTTTCGTTCGAGGTCCCGGAGTACACTGCTGACGCTGATGCGACCGGGGTCCTGAGAATCCTTGAGGCAGTCCACTTCCTCGGCATGGAGAAGTCCTGCCGCATTTACCAGGCATCCACGTCCGAGCTCTTCGGCTTGGTGCAGGAAGTCCCGCAGAAAGAGACGACCCCCTTCTATCCGCGCAGCCCCTATGCGGTCGCTAAGCTCTACGGATTCTGGATTATGAAGAACTACCGCGAGAGCTACGGGATGTTCTGCTCCAACGGAATCCTCTTCAATCATGAGAGCGAGCGGCGGGGCGAGACCTTCGTCACCCGCAAAATCACGCTCGCCGCGAGCCGCATTGCCCAGGGGCTTCAGAAGCGCCTCTATCTGGGCAACCTGTCTGCCCTGCGCGACTGGGGCTATGCCAAGGACTACGTTGAGTGCATGTGGCTCATCCTGCAGCAGGACAAGCCCGATGACTTCGTCGTTGCGACCGGGGAGCAGCATTCCGTCCGCGAGTTCTGCGAGCTTGCCTTCAAGGAGGCCGGGATTGAGCTGGAATTCCGCGGGGAGGGCACGGACGAGAAGGGCTATGACAAGAAGACAGGGGAAGTCCTTGTCGAGGTGGATCCCAAGTACTTCCGTCCTGCCGAGGTGCAGACCCTGCTCGGCGACCCGACCAAGGCCAAGAAAATCCTGGGCTGGAACCCGACCAAGACGCCCTTCAAGGAGCTTGTCCGCCTGATGGTCGCCCATGACATGGAATACGTCAAGAACGAGAAGACGATACACTCCCGCTGATTGATCCGGGTATTGAGAGAGGCTGGTTTTATGGAAAAGACATCCAAGATTTTTGTCGCCGGGCACAGGGGCCTTGTCGGCGGGGCAATCTACCGGAATTTGCAGGCCAAGGGCTACACGAACCTCATCACGAGGACCCATTCCGAGCTGGATTTGTGCTGCCAGGCCGCCGTCAATGACTTCTTTGTGCGCGAGAAGCCGGAGTACGTCTTCCTTGCCGCCGCCCACGTCGGGGGAATCGGCATAAATTCCGAGCACCCCGCGCCTTTCATTTACGAGAACATGATGATAGGCTTCAATGTCGTCGAGGCTGCCCGCCAGAACGGGGTCAGGAAGCTGATGAACCTGGGCTCCACCTGCATCTACCCCAAGATGGCCCCGCAGCCGCTTGAGGAAAAGTCCCTGCTGACGGGACCGCTCGAGCCGACCAACGATGCATATGCGATGGCGAAAATCTCGGTCATCAAGCTCTGCCAGAAGTACAACTTCGAGTACGGTACGAACTTCCTTTCCGTCATGCCGACCAACCTCTACGGGCCGGGCGACAACTATGACCTTGCGGGGAGCCACGTCCTGCCCGCCTTAATCCGTAAGTTCGACGAGGCCAAGAAGAGCAGCAAAGACGAGGTGACGCTCTGGGGCGACGGCAGCCCCCTGCGCGAGTTCCTCTACAGCGAGGACCTGGCGGACGCTGTTGTCTACCTGATGGAGAAGTGCGACGCGAAAGATTTGCTGCCGGAAAGCTTCGTCAACGTCGGGACGGGCAGGGAGCTTACGATAAAGGAGATAGCCCTGATGGTCCGCGACGTGGTCTATGCGGACGCGCCCGGCAGGGAATGCCGCATCGTCTGGGACTCCTCCAAGCCGAACGGCACGCCCCGCAAGCTCTGCGACGTGTCCAAACTCAAGGCGCTGGGCTGGGAGGCCAAAATGCCGCTGGAGGAGGGAATAGGCCTCAGCTACAAGGACTATCTTGCCGGCGGCGGCAACATGACCAAGCGGAAGTAGGTCTTTTATGACCCGCGTCGTCCTGGGGCTGGGCTCCAACAAATCATACAACGAGCTTTCTCCGAAAGGCATCCTGCTCTCGGCATGCCGGAGCCTGAAGGATGTCCTGTCAGAGCCCCTTTTCTCCTCGGTCTACCGGACCAAGGCGATGTACCTGACCGACCAAGATGACTTCCATAATATGGCGGTGACCGGCCTCTTTGCGGGCAGCCCCCGCGAGCTGCTGGAGCTCTGCCACCGGATAGAGGCCGCGCACGGGCGGGACCGGAGCCGGGAAGTCCGCAACGGCCCCCGGCCGCTCGACCTGGACATAGAGCTGTTCGGGGAAGAGCGGGTTGCGGAGCCGGATCTCGTCATTCCCCACGAGCGGCTTCTGGAACGGGAGTTTGTCCTTCGCCCTCTGCTTGAAATCCTCTCTGTATGTGCCGATGTACATAATGAGGCACTGGGAACATAC
>CACYDQ010000306.1 GCA_902773215.1 uncultured Spirochaetaceae bacterium
ATACATCACGCAGATTCTCATGTCGCTGATGATTCTCTCGATGATTTTCGTCATGCTCGTCCTCTCCCGCGCGAGCATCAACAGGATTCTGGAAGTGCTGGACGAAGTTCCCGAGATACAGAACCCCACGGCTCAGGGCGGGACGGCGGTCAAGGAAGTCCCGGACGGCTCCATAGACTTCAAGGGAGTATCCTTCTCCTATTCGGGCGACGCGGACAAGGCGGTGCTGAACGACATCAACCTGCACATAGACTCCGGGGCTGTCGTCGGCATCATCGGCGGCACGGGCTCGTCCAAGACGACGCTCGTCTCCATGATACCCCGCCTCTACGACGTGATGTCCGGCAGCGTCTCCGTCGGCGGGACTGACGTGCGCGAGTACGACCTCACGGCCCTGCGCGACAGCGTGTCGGTCGTGCTGCAGAAGAACGTCCTCTTCTCGGGCACAGTGCGGGACAACCTGCGCTGGGGCAACGCCCGGGCAAGCGACGAGGAGATGAAGGCGGCATGTGTCGCGGCGGACGCGGACGAGTTCGTCACGGGCCTGCCCAAGGGCTACGACAGCGACCTGGGGCAGGGAGGCGTAAACCTGTCCGGCGGCCAGAAGCAGCGGCTCTGCATTGCACGCGCCCTGCTCAAGAAGCCAAAGATACTGATTCTGGATGACAGCACGAGCGCGGTGGACACGGCGACGGACGCGCGGATACGCAAGGCCCTGCGCAGCTCACTGCCACAGACGACCAAGATAATCATAGCCCAGCGCATCACGTCGGTGCAGGACGCGGACATCATCTACGTGATGGACGGCGGCAGGATAGCCGGGGCGGGAACCCACGAGGAGCTCCTTGCCAACAACGAGATTTACCGGGAGGTCTATGACTCCCAGCAGTCCCAGAACTAGCGGGGAGGAAACGATATGCCAAGAATGGAAATGCGCGGCACGGCAAAGCCGAAGAACACCGCACGGACAATAAAAAGGATATTCTCTTATCTTGCCGCCTACAGGCTGCACCTGCTCTTCGTGCTGCTGGCGGTCATCGTCAGCTCCGGGGCGACGGTCGCATGCGACTCCCTGCTCAAGCCCGCGATAAACGACTACATCGTGCCCCTCTATGAGCGGGCATGCGCGGGGGAAGATATCGTCTTCGCGGACTTCTTCCCCTTCCTCCGCCTGATAGGCCTGATGGTCGTCATCTTTGTCTCCGGCGCGCTGGCGACCTGGGTGAACTCCCGCCTGATGCTCCATGTCTCTACCCGTACCCTGTACCGGATTCGGAAGGATTTGTTCGACGAGCTGGAGCGGCTTCCCATGCGCTACTACGACGCGCACACCCACGGCGAGCTGATGTCGCTCTTCACCAACGACACGGACACCCTGCGCGACATGATGAGCCAGAGCCTGCCCCAGCTGTTCTCCAGCCTGATAAGCGTCACGGCGGTCTTCATCATGATGGTAGTGACGAGCCCCCTCCTGACCCTGCTCGTCATCGTGACGATTGCCCTGCTGATGTTCGTCGTGGCGGCGGTCGGAAAGCGGAGCGCACGGGCCTTCCGAGACCAGCAGGCCGCGCTCGGCAAGGTCAACGGCTACATCGAGGAGCTCATTGAAGGGCAGCGGGTCGTCAAGGTGTTCAACCATGAGAAGGAGGTCATCCGCGAGTTCGCCAGGAGGAACGACGCGCTCTGCGAGGCGGGCACGAGGGCCAACACCTACGCCAACGTCCTCGCCCCCGTGTCAAACAACATCGGGCACATACAGTACGCCCTCGTCGCCATAGCCGGGGCGATGATGATCATACGGGGTATGCTGGATCTGGGCTCCATCGCCGCCTTCCTCCAGTACACACGGGGATTCACCCGCCCAATCTCGATGATGAGCCAGCAGTTCAACGGAATCCTGAACGCCCTCGCCGGTGCGGAGCGGATTTTCGCATGCATCGATGAGGAGAACGAGATAGACGAGGGCAACGTCAGCCTGGTCAACGCGAGCGAGACACTGCCCGCGGCCTCCGCCGACGGCAAGGCCCACCTGGTGCAGTCCTACGCGCAGACCGGAGAGTGGGCATGGCGCGTCCCCAAGGACTTGGCCGACAGGCTGGGAGCGGGGGGGACGTATGCGGACGACGATGGCTTCGCGCTCGTCAAGCTGCGCGGCGACGTGGACTTCAGGGGCGTGTCCTTCAGCTACGTTCCCGGCAAGGAGGTACTGCACAACATAGACCTCCACGCCAAGCCCGGCGAGAAGATAGCCCTGGTCGGCTCCACCGGCTCCGGCAAGACAACGATAACGAACCTCCTGACCCGCTTCTATGACATAGAAGAGGGCAAGGGGACGATCACCTATGACGGCATACCCCTCAGGGACATACGGAAGGACGACCTCCGCCGCTCGCTCGGCATGGTCCTGCAGGACACCCACCTTTTCACGGGGACTATCCGCGACAACATCCGCTACGGCAACCTGGAGGCGAGCGAGTCCCAGGTCATCGCGGCGGCAAAGCTCGCCAACGCGGACTACTTCATCCGCCACCTGGAGAAGGGCTATGACACGGTTATCTCCGGCGACGGGGGCAACCTGAGCCAGGGCCAGCGGCAGCTCCTCGCCATCGCCCGCGCCGCGGTCGCCGACCCGCCCGTCCTTATCCTGGACGAGGCGACCAGCTCCATCGACACGCGTACGGAGGCATTGATAGAGAAGGGCATGGACTCGCTCATGGAAGGGAGGACGGTGTTCGTCATTGCCCACCGTCTTTCGACGGTACGCAACGCAAACGAGATAATCGTGCTGGAGAAAGGCAGCATCATCGAACGGGGCAACCACGACACGCTGATGGCGAAGAAAGGCCGCTACTACGACCTCTACACCGGGGCGTTCGAGCTGTCGTAAGCAGGCAGTACTAATAAAAGCAATCAAGAACAGGAGGCCGTATTATGGCAAACAACAAGCAGGACAAACAGGAGGAGCAGCTGGAGCAGCTGTCCAAGCATTTCAACATCCTCTATGTGCTTATCCTGGCATTCTCGTTTCTCCTCGCGTCACGGAACTTCTTCCCGTCACGCACGACGATGAACGATGCGGGGGCATTCGTCGCGGGCGCGCTCGCGGGCTTCGTCGTCTCGGCAATCGTGCTGAAGAAAGGCAAGAAAGCAAGGATCGCGGCCCTCGCCATCTGCATCGCCGTCGCCGCCATCCTCTACGGGGCGGGAAGGTACTGGACTTCCGACGCGCACAAGGTCAAGGCTGAGTGGCCCGTCCACGTCATGGGTGACTGCCAGTTCTCCTACCCCTCCGAATTCAAGCCCTACGACATGAAGGGGAATACCCTTGCGAACGGAAACGTCGATGTCTACTCCAACGACAACTACAAGAGACTCGTCTGCTACTACGTCTATGACTTCGGCTCAGGGCTCGTAGACGGGGACGGCCTCCTCTCCAACAACATCTCCAGCATGCTGAACAGTTTGCATGCAAAGGATTCCGTCATCAGCAAAACCGAGAAAGACGGCAAGCTGACCCGCGTGCAGTACGAGTACACGATAAGGGGGCAGAAACTGACGGGCTGCGCCGGGATATACGTGGACGGCAACCATGCCGAGATTGTCACCTTCTACCCCGTCAGCAAGGCCGTCTCCGCCGAGTTCCTGGAGCGAGTCTACGAGGGCATCCAGCCGGTAAACAAGTGACAGCATGGAAAACTCAGCCCCGATTAAAGCCAAAATACTGGTGAACGGGGGCTGAAACACTGTATTCTTTCAGTTCCTAAAGATTATAAGATGATGATATCCGCTTGTACATGAATTCAGCGAAGTCGAAGTCTATCTGATTATCAATGTCTGTAGCTTCGGTCTCGTCAATATTAAAAATATAAGGAGTGTAGCCGACAACGTTCCGGCACTCTATCATCCTGTCCCGGGAGATAATGTTTATGGCGAAATTCAAAGCGGATATATCTG
The DNA here is from genome assembly GCA_902773215.1 of uncultured Spirochaetaceae bacterium. Classification (GTDB taxonomy): domain Bacteria; phylum Spirochaetota; class Spirochaetia; order Treponematales; family Treponemataceae; genus Treponema_D. The sequence continues at coordinate 3,955 of CACYDQ010000306.1, forward strand.
GTAAGTCCTGGCTTCGGGGCTGATGACGAAGGTCATAGTTCAACGGGAGCTTGTTGTAGAACAGGAATTCCTTTATCAGATGCGCAGAGTTAAGGGAATCGTTGTTGTCCAGGTTCTTGAGGTACAAGTCAACCGCCCGGGTTATGGTTTCATCCTTTATCAGAGGATTTGTTACATTTATATAGGCTATTATATCGGTGTCGATGTTCTCAGCCATGTTCTTGTATACGTCACTCATCGAAACCTCGTTTGTCGCATATATCTGAGCCCTTTTCACGGTCTCGCAGCCAAGCCGGGCTGCGAGAGCGAGCATCCCGTCATCGTTTGAGTTTACGACGATTCCGTCCAGGCAGTGAAGACGTTTGAGCTGCCTTATCTTGATTTCCAGAAGGGAGCTTCCGGCAAACGGACGGATGTTCTTGTTCTCGACCCGCTTTGATCCGGAACGCACCGCAACAAGGGCTTTAATTCTCATTAGCAGGCATCTCCGTATTTTGGTACACATCCCTGAAAATTCCTTTGAGGCCAACAGGATTCACGGAAACAATCTCCGTATCGGGATAATAGATTGAGGCGAACAATTTACATTCCTCCCATTTCTTCCGGGTACGCTCACGCTCTGACTCCCACATCGCGGTTATCCGCAGTTCTTCCTCGGCTTTCTCCTCCTCCGACAGCCCCTGCTGCGTAAAGTGGTTCCCGGATGCATCGATTCCCACCAGATATATTCGTTTAGGGTTCATCCACAGAGCAAACTGCATTACGGCAAGCCCTACGTTCGTAAAAGTGCTTATAGCGGATGAGTCTATATTGTAAACGAACTTAGAGTCCCATAGATTATCTATGGCAAAGTAGTTCGTTACGAAAAGCCTCGCCTTGCATCTATCTACCAGCTGGAAAGGAATGTTAGACCGGTACACGCCAAGAGTGCGGTCATCCTGCGTACCAAAGAATTTGACACAGCTTTCAGGTCTGTATGCAGCAAGCTCATTCTGAACCATTTTTATCCCGTTGAAGTCTTGGGCATATATGAAGTCAAAGGCGACTTTGTCAAAAAGGAAAGCCCTGTTCAATGCGATATGTACGGCATCCTTTATAGGAACATAATCTTTCAGCGACGGCCCGGCGCCGCAAACAACAAGTTCCCGTCCAATGCAGAAATTTTTGAAAGGGGAAAACGCCTTGCGGTTTATGATAGCACCGCTGATAAAATTTGGCAGGAGCTTAACCTGGTCGTTTTTGCTTCGCCGGAACAAATCTTCGACGGTCTTTATTTCTTCTTCTGTCCTGCGCTTTGTTTCAGAGGTTACCTCGTTCATTTGTGCCATATTCCTTTTGATTTCGGAAAGGGAATCCTCTAGCAAGGCAACAAGCTCCGCCTTTTGTCTTTCCATTGTCGAAAGCAAGCTTGCCGCATGGCTTTCCACATCAGTCCTTATAGCTGAAAGAATTTCTGTATTTCTCTTTTCTGCTTCATCAGCAATGACAGAACGTATTGTATTCCTCGTCTTGTCGGCCTCATTGGCCACAATGGAGCGTATCGTGTCCTTCATCTTATTGGCCTCATTGGCCACGACGGAGCGTATTGAATCCTCCGTCTTGTCGGCCTCTCCGGCCAAGAAGGAGCGTACTGAGTTCTCCAGCTTGTCTGCCTCACTGGTCACTACGGAGCGTATTATGCCCTCCGCCTTGTCGGCCTCATTGGCCACGATGGAGCGTATGGCATTCAGTATAAGCCTGTCACGGATTTTTTTCAAGAATGTTTTCATGTTCGCACAAGCTCTTTTTGCTGTAGTCCAGCATGTCTTCGATTGTTTGTTCCAAACTATAAACCGGCTTCCATCCTATTTCATCGCGCAGCTTTGAATTGTCCCCTATGATAATCATATTGTCACTCGGACGAATCAAAGCTGAATCAAGTACTGGCACAACAGAAACATTGGCAAGTTTTGCAATCACTTCCAGAATGGACTTCAGCGTATGTCCCTTTCCTGAGCATACATTGTAAAGGCAACCCTTTTTTCCCTTGAGCAAAAGCGAGTAGTAAGCCCTGACAACATCACGGACATCAAGGAAGTCCCTCACTATTTCAAGGTTCCCCGCAGACACTTTCACAGGCCTGTCTCCAGCCTGTACGCCGTCAAGGACTTGCTTTATAAAAGATGGAATGACGAATATATCCCGTTGTCTCGGTCCTATATGGTTGAATGAGCGTGTGAGTATTATATCCAGTCCCATTGAATCCACATAACATCTGGATAACATTTCCTGTGAAACGCGGGCAACCGCATAAGGACTGACCGGGTGCAAGCCTTCTTCCTCAACGAGAGGAATGTCAGATTGCGATACGTTACCGTATTCTTCAGATGAACCTACGGAGAGTATACGGCATTTGACCCCTGATTTCCTAACAGATTCCACAAGATTAAGAAAAATATTTGTATTGTTCATGAAGCAGTTCACCGGATCCTTCCAGCTTTGGCCAACACTGCTCAGTGATGCAAGATGAAGGATGTAATCAGGAGCAAAAGAAGTTATCGCAATCTCCAGTGCCGGACAATCCATCAGGTTTAGTTTCAAGAACCTGATGTTTATATTGGGGAAATGGTAATCAAGCTCATAATTCGAAGGAGGGTTCAAGTCAATACCAAGGACTTCTATTTGTTCGTCAGTTTGGGCAATACCGTTCACGTAATCGAGAAAATAATACGAAACAAACCCCGAGAACCCAGTTATCAGAACTTTTTTCATTTGACCTCAGCAGATTGAATCTAACGAGGAAGCGGAAAGGCGTTTGAACACATCGACAACCTTACCTGCGGCATTTGGCCACGATATCTCATTGAGCAGCTTCCGTCCGAATTCCAAGGACTTCTGGCAGAGGTCGGGACGTGCATAAATATCCGCAAAGGCATGGACCATTGATTCTTCCTCAAAAGGATTGAACGTACATTCCGGGAAAGTAATTTCATTCGTCGAATGAAAACCTGATGCCCAACAAGGCGTACCGGCGGCATAGCTTTCCAGTATGGGCAAGCCCAATCCCTCCAGGAACGAAGGGAATATACTGGCTCTTGCGGTAGAAATAAGCTCCACCATCTCTGAATCGGGTATGAACCCCGTCGCAAGAATATGTTTTCCGTATGAGAGTCCGAATTCTTCTGCAATTCTTTTCAACTCATCCTTGCATTCTTGGCCCGCATTGCAGACGATATAAAAAGACGCATCAACAGGCAGGAGCTCTTTGCTGTATGCCAAACAGAAAGCCTTCGCAGCTCCCCTCCAGTTCTTCTGGGGCGCGAAGCCTCCGACATATACGATATGGTTTTTCCGGTCTCCTACGGAATAAGGCCGCTTGCTGTTTTTTGACAAGAACTTCTTTGTGTCAACACCACCATATATGACGGAAAGCTTTTCTTTTGAAAGCGGAATATAGCGCATCGCACTGGCAGCCGTAAATTTGCTGATTGCAAAAACGCAATCGAAGGTTCTCAAAAATTCACTCTGAAATGCAAACGACATCTTTTGAAATTCATCCCAAAGATATTCCTGAAAAAACAGGGGGATAAAATCATATAAGATAACCGTCTTATGATTACATAGTTTCATTACACTAGTCGGGTACATCTCGTCCAGAACAGTTTCAGGACTCATGTTTAAGCGACAGGCGGAACCACTGATAAAAACATCGAATCTTTCATTAAAAAAATTTCCTCTATCAAAACACTCTTGATAACAAAAGTCAATTTTCCGTTCTATTTCAGGACAAAAAGAAGGTTTCTTTCCATTGTAGTTTTTTAGAAGTATAAAGGCCTTATCATCGATTAGTCTTATACATTCTGAGAACAACTCTTCTATATAACGGGCTACACCCCGCCCATAAAAATCTTGCCAAGGCCTGTAATCATATAAGACTTTCAATTTGTACTCCTCGCCCTTGCAAGTTGTGACAGGACGACACGGGCAAAAGAACTATCGCCTGTAGATTCTCGTATCATGCTTATACAGAAGTCCAGCTTCTCTTCTATATTGTGCCAGTTTGCTTTTCTGAAGCGGATGAAGAAGAAAAGCTGAGTGACAATCTCATAGTCATACCAAATTCTTTTTGCAACAGGAATGCCCAAAAGCCATATCATGCTGATTGGAGGGTTATATCTTTTTCTAGCGACTGGAATTCCCAGAAAAGTCAGGTCTGTTCTGTCTTCAAAGGTGAGTTTGTGGAATGGGCCAAACCAGCTGCTTCTCAGTGGTTCAGGAGGCATTATAAGTTTTTCGCGGAGGAGTTTCATTTTCTTGAATGGAGTCTTCTTGAACACCTTGTACCACTCTTGTGACATATAGATATCGCTATACTTCCAAGGTTTCTTCTCGTTGGTCAAATGGAGGATATATGCATCCTGCTCCATATCTTTCATACTGCCGTAAGATGTACCGAAAAAAGAGTTTATATCTTGCAGAGTCAGACCCATCTGTTTCTGCATCAACAGTAAGTTCGGCATCATCATATTCCACTTTTGGGGGAGAAATTTCACATTCATGTTAAACACAACATTGAACACATCCTGATCCATACAACAGTAATCGGGGTGCTGTTTCTTCACTGTGAAAAGTTTTTCCTCAACATTTTCGCGACGAATTTTTTCTGCATTTAAGAGCAAAACTCCAGAATTAAAATAGTTCTTCAAACCCAGTCTTTTGTGCCAGTTACAGGAAACAACGGCAGCCATATCTGAGACAACTGCTGCATAACAGTCATCTATTTTAATTTCGAAGGCTTCTGCTAAATCTTTCCGTATAAGCACATCGCCATCTACATAGAGGATTTTATCATATTCCGGCAGAAGACGAGGAATACAGAATTTAACGAGAGCTGTTCCAGTCACATAGTAACCATCCTCGTTGTAGATGGTCAACTCCTTAGTATCATAATCGATTATTCTTATCTCGATATTCCTACGCTTCATTCTGCGGAACAAAGCCTTGTTTGTTTCATCCACTCCACAAGCGATTATGCATACAACGAGCTTTCCCTTGTGCCTGAAGGAGTCAATCATCGAACGAACTGCAACAGCGGTGGGAATCACATAGTTGTTGTCGCAGATTAGCACTACCGGGTATTCATTTTCAGGCATTCTTAGTCTCCAAACCGACAGCAATATGTCCGACCAGCTTAAGCTCATTCTCCAGGCTCAGCTCACCGAACTGAACTTTTTTTATGTAGCCATACATCTCAATCTTTCCAAGCTCCTGCTCAAGAACTTTTTGTTCCGGCGACATCCTGCCCTCCAGATTCGCAATCCTTTCCGCGATGGCAGAGGAGAATTTACTGACCGTCTCATATATGGACTGCCAGTCAGGGCGAACTCCTATTGTCAGCCCAAGAAATTTTGTTCTGACTTCAAAGCCGTCCCGGATAACTCTGTATACAGGGAGCCCAAGTATTTTGATTGTAGTAGACCTTTCGTCACAGGCTTTGCTTGCAACACGGAATCCTTTCACGCTCCCTTCCTCCGTAAGATAACCATAAAAATCTAGTCTTTTGCCATGGAAATACCTCAGTTCAAGTCACAACCTTAGTATTATACCGTATTTATACATTAAAATACTAAAACATTCAATGGAATTTATCTGAATTTTACTATTATCCTGTAATTCTAAAAATAAAAAAAGGCCATTCTTAGGATATGAATGCAATCAGGGAGACGTTCGTGAACAACCTAAAGTTCTATCGGAAGGGGAAAGGTCTTTCGCAGGAAAAGCTGTCGTACGCAGTGGGAAAGAGCATTGCTTACATCAACCAGATTGAGAACAAGGACACTTGGCCGCAGCCGGAGATGGTGGACAAGATTGCCATGGCATTAGGAATAAGCTCGTCCACCCTGTTTGAGGAAGCTGCCAGCCCTGATAACGTCAGAAGCCTGTTCTCACAGAAATTCGGCAAATCCCTGGAGACAGAGCTTCTTGCCCGGATTGAGAAAGACGTAAAGGATGTCTGCGCCTTGGTTTAGCAGGATGAAGACGCAGGATGCGAGTCTCACTCGTTCGGAGTAATCTTCCTTGCCAGGTAGATGAAGGGCGTGTCCAGGAGGCTCGTCGCGACGTAAATCACGTAGCAGGAGGCGGTGATGGCAATCAGGTCCCCCATGCTGTAGATGCTGAAGAAGGCCCCGAAGTTGAATATCACGATGTTGACCAGCTGGGAGATGAGGGTGGAAAAGTTGTTGCGGAACCAGAGCATCTTCGTGTGGCTGCCGGTCTTCTTCTCGGTAAGGTCCCACCAGGCATGATAAAGGAAGACATCGACAGCCTCGGAGATGGCGTAGGCAATCAGGCTCGCAATCAGCATGCGGGTGGTGTTGGAGAAAAGCCCCTTTACGAACCCGCTCGCCCAGTCGCTTTTCGCCGGGATGTAATGCACCCACATGAAGGAAAGCAGTATGAAGCTCAGATTGGTCAGGATGCCCGCAAGCACGCCCTTGCCCGCGTCCTTCCTGCCGTACCGCTCGCTCAGGATGTCGGTCGCAAGGAAGGTCGCGGCGAAGAGGGTATTCCCCAGGGTCTGGTCCATCCCGAAGGCATGAACGACAATCGTCACCTCGATGTTGGCCAGTATCGTGCAGATGCCTATCCAGGCGAACAGGCCGCCTTTACCGAATGCTTTCAGGAAGAGCAGCGTCCCCCCGAAGGACACAAGAAGGGTAATTACAAGAAAAAGTTCATTCATGCGAAACCTCGCGAAAAAGAGTTGACCTGGTTTTGTTTAGAGACAGGAAGGACTTCG
>CACYDQ010000307.1 GCA_902773215.1 uncultured Spirochaetaceae bacterium
CAGTTCGAGGGGGCGGACGGCAGCTTCGAGCTCCTTGTGCGCAAGATAATCGGCAAGTACCAGCCCTTCTTCAAGCTGCACTATTACAAGATAAGCGACGAGAACCCGCTGATAGAGAAGGACCTGTACTCCTTTGCCCAGCTCAAGATAGACGTGGACGGGCATGTCAAGATCTCGGCGGGGGAGGGGGACGGCCCCGTCAATGCGCTGGACTTCGCCCTTCGCTCTGCCCTGTCCTCGTTCTACCCTGCCGTGGAACAGATACGTCTGACCGACTACAAGGTGCGCGTCTTGGACGGCGGGCACGGTACGGCGACCACCGTCCGCGTCCTCATAGAAAGCAGCGACGGAAAGGACAGCTGGACTACTATCGGGGTGAGCTGCGACATTGTCGAGGCTTCCTGGTTTGCCCTAGTGGACTCCTTTGAGTACAAGCTGATCAAGGACATTGAGCGGCGCTACCAGAAGCTGATATAGGGAAAAGTCAGCTGCCGGGGCTTATTGTTTTAAAAGCCCCTTTCTGCTATACTTTTCCCGATATGACGATTGTAGAGCTTGAGAACGTAAGCAAGAAGTATCAGCAGGGGAAGGTGTTTGTTCCTGCCGTGAACGATATGTCCTTCAAGATAGAGCGGGGGGAGTTCGCTGCCATTTCCGGCCCCTCCGGCTCTGGCAAGTCTACCCTGCTGAACTTGATAGGCCTGATTGACCTTCCTACCTCGGGCCGCATCGTTATAAACGGAATAGACGTGTATGAGGGCTTTACCTTGCCTGACAACGACAAGCTGCCTTCCGACCTGGACAGAAGGATAACCGGCATCCGTTCTGCGAATCTTGGTTTTATCTTCCAGAATTTCAATCTGATTCCCGTTCTGGACGTGTATGAGAACGTGGATATGCCGCTGAACCTGCTGGACAAGAAAGGGGAGTCGCTCTTCAGGAACAAGAAGGAACGGGAGAGCTGGATAAATTACCTGATCGAAAAAGTCGGGCTTACGGACTGGAAAGCTCACAGGCCCGCAGAGCTTTCAGGCGGTCAGAGGCAGAGGGTCGCGATAGCCCGGGCTCTTGCTACTCAGGCACCTGTCATTCTTGCTGATGAGCCGACTGCCAACCTGGACTCCAAGAACAGTGAGCAAATTCTCTTGCTCATGCAGAAGCTGAACTTGGAGCTGTCCACGACCTTCATCTTCTCCACCCATGACCAGAGAATCGTCAACATGTGCAATCACGTCATCTACATACTGGACGGCCGTGAGATAGACGAGAACCTCAAGAATCAGGAAGCTGACAGCTAGTAGTGCGGGGGCTTCCTGTTCGGTATGTCTCCCTCCAGCAGGTCTGACATCTCCCTGATTTTTTCCGATATCAGCTTGGCTTCCTTATGCAGGCTGTCAAGCTCCTCGCTGTGCCCGACCGTCACTTCTTGCAGCTGCTTGACGAAATCTTCCATATATGTCAGCTTCATCTCAATGTCCGTCAGCCGGCCGTCAATCTTTTCTTGCTCTTTGTCTGCCATACGCTTAATTATCCTTCTCTCTCTTCCCCGTGTCAAGTTGTTTGAAACTGACATGTTTGACTTTTTCCCGCTCTCGTGCTACATTCCCATAGGATGAATGCGCGACGAGAAAAAAACTTTGCCGGCAGGGAGAGGCACACACACTTTGTGGGCATAAGCCTTCCCCCGGACTTGGAGGATGAGATTGAGGGCTGCCGCTCATGGATGGAAGGTGCTTACGGATGCAAGAGCGGCCACGGAACTCCGCCCCACATAACGTTGCTCGCACCTTTTGCTCTTCCGCCTGAGTATACTGAGCCTGATTTGCTCACTTGTTGTGCGGAGGCCGTGAAAGCTTCGTCAGAAAAGGGCTTGTTGCCCCTGCTTGTCAGCGTGGACGGCTTCGGTTCTTTCGCGGAGAGAACCTTGTTCGCTCATGTTGTGGACTGTGATGGCTGGCAGAATTTGTACGGAAGTTTCGTCAGGACTTTTCAGGCAAGGATGCCCGGTCTCCTGAAAAAGACAGGCCGCCGTTTCTATCCGCATATAAGCATAGCGAACCGTGACATTCCTGCCGGGGCAATGGACGAAGCCCTCAGGCATTTTTCTCAGCTGGGGCTGCATGCCAGCTTCGAAGTCACGGGTGTTACGATATTCAGCAGGACCTGGACCGGCGGCTGGACTGCATTGGGCGGGATATAAAATTGTGCCCGCTGCCTTTATGGTAGCGGGCACAGGGAAGCGACTTTATTCCTTCACCTCAATCGTCTGTTCCGCGATGCTCTTCGCATAGCGCTTGCTTCCGGGCTTGGTGACGAGCTTGACCTCATACTTCCCCGGGGGAAGATCGGACGGGACATAGGCTTCCACGATGTTCGTGCCGATGTGGTTGTACTCGTCAATGCGGGTTTCCTCCTTGTCCGCATTAATGAGGAATACTCCCTGCTTGGGATCCTCCGCATCGGCCGAAGTCCTCTGCCCCTTGATGAGAAGCATCGCGCCCGGCACGAACGTGAGCTGCTCGCTCTCGCTGCCGTTCCGCTTCTTGGAGCACAGCTCATCGATGACCGGACGGCCGACGAAGCCCTTCCCCGCCATGTTAAAGGCGGCATCCCTGGCCATCTCCTCCGCGGCCTCATCCTTGAACTTGAAGACCGCCGTAATCCGGTGGTTCGCCGTTCCCGGGAAAAAGCCGTCCCTCAGCTTGCTGCTGGTTCCGTTGGCCCTGTTGAACACATAGCCGAACGGAAGCTCCACGCGGTAGCCGAGCTTCACAAAGTGCTTCACTCGGTTGTCAAGCACGGTGAGAACGGCATGCACGTCCGCATCGGTCAGCGTCGAGTTGTAGCCGACGATTTCCTTCACGAGCTGGTCGCAGTCCAGAGTCTGGTCAGTAAGGCTCCTGAAGCAATACTTGTCCGCATCAGCGGGCAGATCCAAAGGGTTCCGGTAAGCGTAAACCTGTAACATAAAAACATCCTTCTCCTGCTATTATCTCGCGGCAAGAGGCGCACGGGATTCTTCCCAAAGTTTTGATAC
>CACYDQ010000308.1 GCA_902773215.1 uncultured Spirochaetaceae bacterium
CCCTTCCGCTTTACGACGACGAACGGCATCTTCCACACGACGAACTTCCGCTCTGAGGCGGACATAGACGTGGACTGGATAAACCGCTCGGACTTCGATGTGGTGAACCTGCACTGGATAAACGACATAGTGTGCAACAAGGACATAGCGCGGATACGGAAGCCCCTCGTCTGGACGATGCACGACAGCTGGCCCTGCTGCGGGGCGGAGCATCATCCCAACGTGGTGGAAGGCGACACGCGCTGGCAGGAGGGCTACTACCGGCATAACAAGCCTTCGACCACGCATGGCGTGGACTTGTGCCGCAAAGTCTGGAAGCAGAAGAAGAAGTACTTTGCGGGCAAGCGGATTACGTTCACCGCCCCGAGCCAGTGGGAGCATGACGTACTTGTGTCCAGCGCGCTCTTCGGCGGCTCGGACTGCTACCTTGTCCCGAACATAATCGACCACAGGGTCTTTTACCCCCGTGACAGGCAGGAGGTCAGGAAGCTCTTTGGCCTTCCTTCTGATAAGAAAATCATAGGATTCGGCGCGGCGGGCAACATGGACGGCCCCGGTGCAATGAAGGGCAGTGGCCTTCTCTTTGAGTCGTTGAACAGACTGGAGAATAAGGAAGACTATTTCCTCCTCGTGTTCGGTCCGGTCGGTCCCGCATTCAAGCAGTCGGTTTCGATTCCCTTCTTTGCCTCGGGCTATGTCGCAAGCCCGCAGATTCTTGCCTGCCTTTATTCCGCATGCGATGTGTTCGTGAACACGTCGATTATCGAGAACTTGTCATATACCTGCCTCGAGGCGATGTGCTGCGGAATTCCTGATGTTGCTTTTGATGTCGGGGGTATGAAAGATTTGATAGTCCATAAGGAGACCGGCTGGCTTGCGGCTCCTTACCGGGCGGAGGAAATCACTGCCGGGATACGCTACTGCCTGGAGCATGCCGGGGATCTTTCCGGGGTTGCCCTGCGCAGGGCAAGGGAGACATTCGGCCGGGATGCGACGGTGCGGAAATACATTGAGGTGTATGAGGCCGCGATAAAAGCATTTCGGAATGATGCAGGAGGGAACCGGTGATCGGGCAGCCAGAGATTTCCATTATCACGATAAACCGCAACGACATCGGGGGCTTCAGGCGGACGCTCGAGAGCGTCATGGGCGAGAAGGCATTGGAGCCAGGACAGCTTGAGTACATCGTTATAGACGGGGCCTCCACGGACGGCAGCTCAGAGCTTCTCGCTGAGTACGCCGCCCGCACGGACACGCGGCATGCAATCTCTTCCTGGGTCAGCGAGGCGGACGGGGGGATATACGATGCGATGAACAAGGGGCTTTCCCGTGCGAGCGGAAAGCTTGTCGGCATCATCAACTCGGGCGACACGCTTCTGCCTTATGCCCTTGCGGGACTGGGCGGAATCCATGCGGACAATCCAGACGCGGTGCTGTACGGGGCCTTTTCCGTGATGAAAGACGGTGTCTTTGACTGGGTGCAGGGCTTTACCGCCGCGGAGCTTACAAACAAGATGATTCCCCACAACGCGAGCTTTGTTCCCCTCAGCCTGTACAAAAAGTACGGCTTCTACGACACGGGCTATAAGGTCTGCGCGGATTACGACCTCTTTTTGCGGATGTACAAGGACGGGGTTCCCTTCGTCTGGCTGGACAGGATTGTCTGCGACTATGCGCTCGGCGGCCTGAGCGACCGGGCGGAGCAGCTCCGCTTGAGCGAGAGCGAGGCGATACAGCGGAAGTATGGATGTTACGTGGAGCCGAGCCGCAAGCAGAAGTTCAAGCGGGCAGTGAAGGCCCTGCTCAAAAAGCCCTTCTTCTTTCTCTGCGGGGACTAGCACATGAACAAAGGAACTGGCACGAAAGAGACAATCGTATTCATCCTCCCTTTCCGCGATGAGGCCCCGGTTGGCGGCTACAAAATCGTCTACGGCTATGCGGACAGGCTTGCGCGAGAGGGGCATGATGTCCACCTCGTCTACCCTCACATAAAGCCTGAGGCTTTTGCCCGCGTCCGTAATCCCCTGCTCAGGCTCAAGATGCGGCTGGGCTTCTTGTACCGATACCGGATACGGAAACAGCTGCGGCTCGGAAGCTGGTATCAGTTTTCGGGGCCGGTCAGCCGGGAGTACGTCTTTACCATAGGGGCTGGCTTGTCCCGCCGCTACCCGGATTCCACAAAGTTCGTCGCTACCGCCGTGGAAACTTCCTGCTGGCTTGCCGCGATGAAGTGCGCAGGCAGGGAGAATGGATATTATTTCATACAGGACTTCGAGAACTGGAAGCACGATGACGGCTACGTGATCGCCTCCTTCCGGCTCCCGCTCAGGAAGGCGGTCATATCCGGCTGGCTCCGCGATAAGGTCATGGAGGCGGGGGAAGAAGCCGTGGTCATCCCCAATGCGATAGATCCGGACTATTTTATCCTGTCCAACGGAATTGAGAGCCGGAGCCGGTATGAAGTCTCCCTGCTGTATCATACGGACGAGCGCAAGCGGACGGAGGACATACTGGCCGCATTGGGCATCGTGAAGGAGGCTGTCCCTCTGCTCCATGTGACGGCGTTCGGCGTGGAGCCACGTCCCGAGGGGCTGCCTGACTGGTACGACTATTACCAGAGGCCTGACAGACAGACCCACAACAAAATATACAACACTGCCGCCGTCTTTGTCGCCGCCTCCCGGGCGGAAGGCTGGGGGCTGACTGTCTGCGAGGCCATGCAATGCGGATGTGCCATAGCCTGTACTGACGCGGGAGGCTTCCGGGAGTTCTGCGAGGACGGCAGGACAGCCCTGATGTCAGCGCCCCTCGATGTGGCGGCCCTTGCCGGGAATATCCGGCGGCTCATTGAGGACGATGCGCTCCGCATCCGCCTTGCCAGGGCGGGGAAGGATACGATAGAAAACTTTACATGGGACAGCTCTTTTGCTAAAATGAAGGAATTCTTGGAGATAAAGGATTGAGAGGGGGAATATGCTGATAGTCACTGACGGGGTTGCCAACCATAGCAACAGGCTTTTTCAGAACATACACTTCGAGGCTTTTTGCAAGGAGCGAGGAGTCCTCTACAGGAACCCCAGCCTCTATGACATGGCTCCCCTTTACGGGCTCAAGGTCGGCTCTTTTGACAAGCTGGAATGCCGGATATATGCGGGCCTTGAGAGGCGGAACCTCTTCCACGCGATGAACTTCGAGGTGGGAAAGGGGGACCTTGCGGCGATGGCGAAGAAGCTGGAGAAGGGGGGAATTCACTTTGTCACCGGCTGGGCTTTCCGTGTACACGAGCTGACCGAAAAGTACCAGGACTTCTTCATCAAGAAGTACACGCTCCTGCCCAAGTACTACGAGGAAACCCCCCTCTATGAGCAGTTCTCCTCGGTGGACACGGACAAATATGCCCGCATCGCCATACATATCCGGCGGGGGGATTACAAGACTTGGGAGGGCGGCAAGTACTACTATGAGGACAAGGATTACCTGAGCTTCATAGACCGCATGAGGGTCCTCGTCCGGGATCAGCTGGGCAAGGACAGCCTCTTCTATATATTCACGAACGATAAGGTGTATCTGGACGGGATGGGGATATGCGTCTCTGACAACAGCTGGTACGTGGACCAGTTCATCATGAGCCGCTGCGACTACATCATCGGGCCTCCGAGTACCTTTTCCCTCTGGGCGAGCTATACCGGTCTTACCCCCTTCTATCACGTCAAGGACAAGGAGAAGGAGTTCACCCTGCAGGACTTTGAGCTCTGCCATGGCTGAACAAGTTCAGCGCTGAGCTGGCTCAGCAATGAGCTTTGCTCACGGCTAGAGAGTCTTTTCTATCAGGCCTCTTTCTGCCATGCCCTTGAGAATCTGGGCGACTATCTGCTCGGGGACGTTGCAGCTGGTGTCAATGACGAGGTCGGCGACGCTCTGGTAGTCGTTGTTGTCTATGCCGTAGAGCGTCTTGTAGCGGCTCGTGTCCGACGCGTCGCGCATTGCCGTGAATTCCTTTATCTTCTGAAGGTCGCCGCCCTCCCTCTTGAGGATGCGGGAAGCCCTGAGCTCGTCGCTCGCCAGCAGGTAGACCTTCACGTCCGCCTCCTTTAGCATCCAGATGGCAAGTCTGCTGCCCAGCACGCAGCTTTCCTTTAGGGCCAGCTCCACCTGATGGCTGTCCACGTACTTGTCGTAGGAGTCATCGCCCTTTGCCTTCTCCAGAAGCTCCGGCAATGTCATGCCCTTCTCCTCCGCAAGCTGGCGGAAGGTGTAGTTGATCAGCTGTATGCCGAGTGTCTTTGCCAGCAGGGTGCTGACCGTCGTGTTGCCGCAGCCTGACTTGCCGCTTATCGCGACCCGCAGCTCCCTTCCCGCCGGAATCCTGTAGCCG
>CACYDQ010000309.1 GCA_902773215.1 uncultured Spirochaetaceae bacterium
ATTTCCCACCGGGGCAAGGCGGCCCGCATCATACAGGCGATGATGGGGAGCCTTGCTTAGCTTTTCTTCAGGACGAACAGGTATTCGCGGACCTTCAGGCTGCGGGCGGACAGGTTCCGGCTTCCCCGGAACGTGGGGTAGGGGATTTCCACCGTGCGAAGGCTTCCGTAGCGGGAGAGCATATCCTTCATCTGCTCCGGGCTGATGAATCCCTCCGAGTTGTAGGATATGATGAGGAACTTCGCGTCGAGCGATGAGACCAGGGCTTCCAGAGAGGGGAGGGCCGTCCTCCCCTTGTTAAAGGCGGAGTGGTTCCAGTCCTGAGGGATTCCCGACACCTCGCTGACGGGCACTTCCAGCGAGTTCTTCGTTATGAGGTTCAGCATGAAGTAGTTCGACCCGTAGGGGTGCTGGTTGTAGGGGGGGTCCAGGTAGGCGAGGTCCAGCCCCTTGAGCCGGGGCGCGAGTAAAAGCGCGTCCTCCCGGTATATGCTCACGTCGGAGCTGAACGCGGACAGGACGGGCTTCTTGAGCTCCACCCTGCCGAGAATGCGGGGGAGGGCGTTTCTTCCTTCCCCGCCGAAGCATCCCAGTCCGGTCCTCTTGTCCTTGTAGAATCCCTTGAACACCCCGCTCGTGTTGACGTGCACGGAAGCCTCCACGAGCAGGGGGGCAAGGAAGAAATCCTTCATGTCGTTCCCTGCCAGCTTGTCGATGAGGGCACGGTATCCGTCAATCCGGAGGGCGTTTGCGTGCGTGTAGAAAACCCGCTCCCCCGGACGTATGTCGTCGTCATCCGCCGGGGCGTATCCTGCCGTGATGATGCCGGGCATCTCCTTCGTACTGAGGGCATCCTCCATCCTGCCGTGTATGTCGTCCCAGCGCTGCTCCGGGAATTCCCTGCTGTCGGTCAGGTAGCAGGAGGAGAGGACGCGGGAGTATTCTTCCAGGTCGTTCACCGCGAGGGAGGAGCTGTGCCGCTTGAGCATGCGGGCGACGATGCCCGACCCGGAGAAGAGGTCTGCCGAGGCGAGCCTGCGGCCGCCGAGTTCTTCCCGTATGCTAAAAACTTCCTTTTCTATGTCGCCGATGAGCTGCCGCTTGTTCCCGATGTAGGTAATTATCTGCTGGGTCAGGTAGGCGGTATTTTCCTGATTCCTGCGGGCTTCCTCTTCCAGTTCCGTCATGTCGCCTCATCCTGCAGGATGTACAGTTCCCCCATGAAGTACTGCTCCTGGAATTCGATGGCGGAGAGAATCTCTTCCCTGCTGTATGCCCTGTCGTCCGGGGAAACTATCCATTTTTCCTCCACGTCGTTCAGCCGGTGAAGGACGGCGATGACCCTGCCCGTGAATTTGCTTATAGCCTTGCTTACTCCCATCACGTACACGTCCTGCTCCGCGCCGTCCCCCGCGATGATTCCGTCCACGTATCCGTAGTTGATGGGGTATGTCATGTCCGGGTGCCGGGGGTGGGCTGAGCCGAACGGCCTGTCGATTGTCCCGCTGACCGTTCTCCCGAGGATGTCCCGGAAGTCCGGTGTCTCTATGTCTTTTTTGTAGATGAGGGTGTTTTCGCCCCAGCGGTTCTTCATCTCCTGCATGAACGTGAAGCCGAATTTCTCGTACAGGCCCTTCTGGTCGGTCGAGACGTATATACTCCGGTATCCTTCCTTTTTGGCAGTGGCGTAGGCCCGCTCGATGAGCTTCCCTATCCGCCTCTTTCCCCTGTACCGGGGGAATGTATAGACAAAACCTATCCAGGGGGAAAGCCCGCTGTCCGGCACTTCGTCATGCTCGGCGAGCGTGCAGAAGGAGATAAGTTCTCTCCCTTCCGTGAGGAGGAAAAGACTGCTTTTTGCTCCGCAGTGCTTGTAGAAGCTGTTGTCTTTCAGAAGCTCGTGCAGGTACTTTCCTGCCCGCCAGTCGGATTCCCCGATTTTCTCCAGCCACCAGTCTTTGCCTCTCTCCTGTGAGAATTCCCGTATCTCCATGCGGAAACTCTAGCCCGTGCGGGGGCTCGTGTCAAGTATGCCCGCCGTCCGTGATTCTGAATTTTGGCTTTATTTTACTGATGGCTCCGCTGGGGACACTCGGCGGAAGCGTGGCGACTCCCGTTACCTTTCAGTTGTACGCTTTAGGAGGGAAGGGGCAATTTATCCACAGATTATCCCCAAGACTGTTTCACGTGAAACTATGCTGGGCTAAAATTAATTCCTTGCAGGTAAAGAATTTAGAATTTTTCAAATTCCTTTGTCTTTCAGGCTGTGTTTTTACAAGAGGTTTTCCACAGTTTATAAATTCCGCGGCCGGTTTGGTTACTCATAAACCCTCTTAAGTGTGCGGATGGCTTCTCTTTCTCAAATGAGGCATCGTGCTACGCTTTTGCTTGCCCACACGGCTACGCCCCCGCTTGCGGATAGGTCAGGTGTAATGTCTTTCAAGTGAGGCTACGCTCCCCGTAAACGTCCGTATAACACCCCCGTAAACGTCCGTATAACACCCCCAAAAACGTCCGTATAACACCCCCAAAAATGTTCGTTTAACACCCCCAAAAATGTTCGTTTAAGCCCCTGCTTGCGTCGCGTGTTTAGGACACCACAATCGGGAAGTTTCACGTGAAACATATTTTTGTTTCCAAATGAAGTTTTTCTCGAGTTTTCCCGCTGCATATCTGTTTGAGGTTAAGTATTGGTGTTTTGCCAACGGACGTGCCCCTTGCTTGCGCGGTGGATCCCCGTTTTCCACAGCGTAAAACACCCGAGTGAGTGTAAAGAGTGTGTGAAGGAATTTCACTTTCCTAAATAAGGTGTATGACGGCTTACTTGTTTGCCGTGTGAGTTTCACGTGAAACATTTTTTTTCTTCCAAACGAAAGGCCTCTCTGTAAGAGGGCTGCAACGGCGCAAAATGTGCCGGAGGTGGTTGGTTATGGCACTTGCCAGCATTGCCCTGATGCATCGCGCTACGCACCTGCTTGCGTTTGGACATCAATAACTTTTTTCAAGTGCGAGGAAATACATCTCTTTCCCAGATAAGGCGCCGCGTTACGTACCTGCTTACGTTTAAGACAGCTGTAATAACTCTCAAGTACGAGGAGGAGTTTCTCCTTCCCAAATAAGGCACACGGCTACGCCCTTGCTTGCCGTGTGTGTTTCACGTGAAACATCTTTTCTTAATGAGCGGTGATAATCGTGTAGCTGCTGGCGTTGACGGTGATGACACAGCCGTCAATCGTCACGTACCAGTTCTTTCCTTGCCTGGATATGACGGCATCTTTGTCGAGTATCCGCGATTTGCACCATTCCACCACGTCCACGTCAGCGAGCGAGAGATTCCGCCGTATGCGGTCAACGCCCATTTTGGTCGTGTGGACTTTGGCGATGTTGTCAAGGAGTGTCTGTTTGTCTTCCATAATAATAGCATAGCATATTCTCGCATCTTGTCAATGCACACGCTACGTACCTGCTTGCGCAATGTCACGTGGAACAATTACCGAACATTCCTTAGTATCTGGGGTTAAACCCGCCGTTCGGTCTTGTCCAGGAGAGCGGAACGGATATTCGGTCGAGGAAAATCCTGCCCGAGGACGGCACGGATGATAGGCACGGAGGGAGAAATGTGCTAGTCTTGAGGCGGAGGTATTCGGTATGGAATATCGTTTTTACGGATGGGAGAAGGCGGACTGTGCCCCTGCCGATGAGGCGTTCGCGAAAATCCGCGACCCGAGGGCCTTGTACGAGTTGCTCTGCGGAATCTGGTGCGCCGGGACCTGTGCTCCCCGGATGCGGCAGGACTGGACGCCGGAGAACAGGACGCTCGGGCAGTGCTCCATCACGGCCTTCCTCGCGCAGGACATATTCGGCGGAAAAGTCTACGGCATTCCGCGTGAGGGCGGGAACTTCCACTGCTACAACGTGGTCGGGGACTGCGTGTTCGATTTGACGAGCGAGCAGTTCGGAGACGAGAAGCTGTGCTACGAGGGCAATCCCGAGCAGTCTCGCGGGGTCCACTTTGCCAAGGAGGAAAAACGCCTCCGCTACGAATACCTCCGGGCAGAGCTTTTGAAGCGCCTCCGCTGAGCCATGAACTGCAGGGAATACGGGAAAGAGAGCGGCAGGCACATAGTCCTCCTGCACGGGGGAGGGCTCTCGTGGTGGAACTACCGCGACGAGGCGGAACTTCTCCGGGGAGAGTTCCACGTGGTCCTGCCCGTGCTGGACGGGCACGCGGGGAGCGGAAGGCCTTTCACTTCCATAGAGGACAACGCCGCGGAAATCGTGGAATTCATCGACAGGGAGCTGGGGGGCTCCGTCGAGTTCATCGGTGGCCTGTCCCTCGGCGGGCAGGTGATGCTTGAAATCCTTTCCCAGCGGGGGAACATCTGCCGCTGTGCCCTCGTGGAGAGCGCGTGCGTCATCCCGTCGCCTCTTACTGCCGCCCTGGCGGGGCCCGCGCTCGGCATGAGCTACGGCCTCATACGGAACAGGGCTTTTGCTCGCTTGCAGTTCTCCTCCCTGCACATCCGGGAGGACTTGTTCCAGGACTATTACCGGGACAGCTGCCTGATTTCCCGGAAGGATATGGAAGCCTTCCTGCGGGCAAGCTCCGTCTACCAGCTGAAGGATTCCCTCCGTGCCTGCAGGGCCAGGGTGCTCGTCGCCGCGGGAGGGAGGGAAGACCACCGCATGCTCCGGTCCGCCGGGCTGATACACGGGATGATTCCCGGGAGCAGCCTGGAGGTCCTTCCCGGCCTGTGGCACGGGGGGCTCTCCCTGAACAACCCCTCCGGCTACCTGGTGCGGCTCAGGGGGCTGTTGGGGGAGGATAATTGTAAGTCTTTATAATATATATACTTAGAATAGAATACAGACCCCGGGGGTAATCCCGGGAATCCTGCTTGAGGAAAACGGAGAATCGTGTTATAAAGGAAGGAAAGGTTTATCCATGCTGACGGTGATTTTCGGTGACTGCGAGAACGTAATCTACAACACCTCCCTTTACTTCAAGAACAGCTACGAGCCGGAGTTGCCGTACAGCGTGGATGAGATATACGGGATTCATGTATCAGGAAAATATGCCGGGCTGAGGCAGGTGTACCACGAATTCTACCATATATATGAGATGGAAGAGAGCATTGTCGTTTATGATGACAGATACAAGGAAGGGGTCTTCGCCTTCACGGACCGCTGCTTCAGGGAGCTGGGGAAGGCGTTCGAGCCGGAGGGGAGGCATTCCTTTTACAATGACATCGGGAAGGAGTTCGAGTCCTTCTGGTGCCTCCTGTCGGGCGGCGGCGTGATTGGGACCGTGGCGCTCCGGAGGCTTGACGGGGCGACGGCTGAGCTGAAGGCCCTGTACCTTGCGGAGGAATACCGGGGGCGGGGTTTGGGATACCGCCTGCTGGACACGGCGGTGTCCGCGGCACGCCGGGCAGGATACGGGCGCGTCGTGCTGGATTCCATGTCGGGGTATACGGCCGCGCTGAGATTGTACGGGAACTACGGGTTCAGGCGCACGGAACGCTTCAACGACAACCAGCACGCGGATGTTTTCATGGAGATAATCTTATGATTCCGGGAGAGGAGATGATATGACGAGGAAGACGTTTTTGGGCCTTGCGGGGGTACTGCTTGTCGGCTGCCTGCTTGCGGGGGCTTCGCTCATCACGGAGAAGTGTATTCCCAAGACCGAATGGGACGGCGGGCAGTACCGGATTGAGGACGTGAACGCGCTTGACGCACATTTCGCGCAGCCCTATGACAAGCTGCGGGACGATGTGGGGACGGTCCTCGTGCTCGCCACGAACGCCGCCGCCTACTGCACGGCGGTCCTGCTCGTTTTCCTGGGGGTAGAGGACAGAAAGAAGGCGCTCAGGATGATGGTGTTCGACTCCTTCACCTACGGGGAGTGCTGCCTGTACACAAGCGGCATCTATCATATACTGAAAACATCCGTGGGAAGGATACGGCCCTACATGTACTTCCCTGACCCGAGCGTGAAGGGCATCGCGGAGGGGGACTTCTGCCTCTCCTGGCCGAGCGGGCATTCTTCCCTGTCCCTCATCGCGTTCGCGTTCATGCTCGGCTGGTTCGCGCTCCGCTTTCCCGCGTCCAGACTCAGGAAGCCCTCGCTCTGCGTCTTCCTCATGCTCGGCCTTGCCACGATGACCATGCGCATGCTCAGCGGGAATCACTTTTTGACCGACGTCCTGTCGGGCGCGGCACTCGGCTTCCTTGTGTCCACGCTGGTCTTCCGGGTGAACAACCGGATATGGGTCAGTGACGGGATGGACCCGGGTCAGAACCCCGCCGGGTAGGGATCAGCAGGAGTTTACAGGAGTCTATATATGAAGAAAATAGGGCTGGTCGGGGGGACGGGGCCGGAGTCCACCCTGATGTATTACAAGGAACTGAACGGCAGGATTGACGCGCTTACCCGGTCCGCGGAGATGCCGGACCTGGCGATAGAGAGCGTGAACTTCCGCAGGGCGTGGGAGCTTGTGTCCTCGGGGAACTATGAGGCACTGGCGGGCTACCTTGCGGAGAAGATAGAAAATCTTTCCCGGAGCGGCTGCGAGGTCATCTCTCTCACGGCGGCGACCATGCACGTCGTCTATGACGAGCTTGTCAGGAAGACGGGAGTCCGGCTCGTGAGCATCCCGGAATCTGTCTGCGCGGAATCGCGGGCGCGGGGCTACAGGAAGGTCGGCCTTCTGGGGACCATCTTTACGATGGAGCAGGATTTCATGAAGAAGGACTTCGTGAGAGCCGGCATGGAGGTCGTGGTCCCGGGGAAAGCGGACCGGGAGCTGATAGCGAGGCGTATCCTTGAGGAACTGGAGCTGGGAATCGTAAAGGAAGAGACGCGTGAAGAGTTTACCCGGATAATCAGGGAGATGAGGGACGAGCAGGGCATACAGGCGGTCATACTGGGCTGCACCGAGCTCCCCCTCCTGCTGAATCCCGGCAACTGCCCCGTGGACTGCCTGGACAGCGTGGAGATACACATGCAGTCGTTGATTCATCTGGCGATGGCCTGAGAGGGAATACGGAACGGGGGCCAGGGGGGGCTTTCCCTCACCCCTTTATCCTTCCAGGCGGTAGACGACCGAGCCGCGCTCCGGGGTCCAGATGGCCTTGCGCTGCTCGGGGATGCTGGACACGCTGGAAAGGCGGAAGCCCAGCCCCTCGAACCAGTCGGAGGTCTGGGTCGTCAGCAGGAAGATGCCGCTCGCGCCGGACTTCTTCGCGCGGGCGATGAGGAACTCGACGAGCTTCTGGCCGATTCCGAGGCTGGAGCATGACCTGTCCACGGCGATTCCCGCTATCTCCATCTGCCCGTCGCTGTAGGGGACGAGGGCGGCCGAGGCGCGGATGGCCCCGTCCAGCTCGTAGACGACGTAGTGGGAGAGCTGGTCGCCGAGAGACTCCTTGCTGCGGGGGAGGAGTATTCCCTTGTCCACGAAGGGCTGCATGAGGGTGAGGACGGCGGGAATGTCGTCGCTCTCCATGTCGCGGATGCGGCCATAGTCGCGCACGTATACCATCGTGCCGGAGCCGAAGTCCGAGAATATCTCGCAGGGGAGCGTCCCTTCCACCGACCCGTCCAGGATGTGCACGCGGGAGACCCCTGACGAGCAGGCGCGGCGGGCGGTACGGAGGAGTTCGAAGATCTGCTCGTCGCTCGCCTCGGAGCCTGAGCTTACCGTTCGTTTGGCCTGCCGGACGGGCAGGGGGTCGTCTTTTCCCGGTGTCCCGCCGCCAGTGGAGCCGTCTCCTTCTGAAGCTGCCGAAGGGCAGTTAGCCTGCAAGAATGCGTCAAGCTCGTCCAGGCTCAGCGCGGGCACCGTCCCCCCGTCGGAGAGTCCGAGCCCTTCCGGTATGGCGAAACGTCCGTCAGTTATGGACGCGCCGGGGACCAGGTAGAAGAGCTTGTCGGCGTTCAGGTGCCCGGCGATTTTCTCCGCGAGCAGTACCGACGAGATGTTGTAGGGCTTGCCCGCGAGCGACCAGCCGATGCAGGGGAAAATCGGGATGAAGCCGTCCTCAAGCACCTTGCCGAGCGAAACCGCGTCCACCTTGTCTATGTCGCCGACCGTCCCCCAGTCGAAGCCCGCGAGGATGCCCCTGCCCCTGGCGCGGACCCAGTTGCCGATGAGGGCGGGGACCTTCTCGCCCGCGAGCGCGGTCATCACCTGGTTGGACACGTCGAAGGCCGCCATCTTGATGAGGGGCATCGCGTCCGCATCGGTCACCCGGCAGCCGTCCTTGATCCGCCAGCGTATCCCCGCGCGGGAGAGCACGTCGTCTATCCTGACCGCCGCCCCCGGCACCAGGATGATGCGGAGGCCCGCCCGGTGCAGGAGGGAGATGTCCTTGATGTGGGAGAGGAAGACCCCCCGGTCCAGAAGCTTGTCGTCC
>CACYDQ010000310.1 GCA_902773215.1 uncultured Spirochaetaceae bacterium
GTTCAGCTCGTTGGTCCCGGCCTTGCGGGCCTGGATGCGGGCGATGAGCGTCCTGGTGTTCACGGTCTTCCTGTCGAAGCGTCCGTAGTAGCTGTTACCCTTTTCAAGATAGTTCTTGAAAAGCACGATTTTTCCCTGAGCCTCAACATCATTGAAGCTCGTCTGCAAGGTTTCAGACATATTGTCCTCCTGAAAATTGATGTTGGGGACAATATAGCACCGCCTGAAGGGGGCAAAATGTAGCGAATTCACCTGTTCCCCGAAAAAATTTCAAAAAAGAGCTGCATGGTGCCGTGCAGTTATAAGCGCAGATGCCGTGCAGTTATAAGCGCAGATGCCGTGCAGCTATAAGCGCAGATGCCGTGCAGCTATAAGCGCAGGCGGCGTGCAGTTGTAAGTGACGGTCCCGTGGCGAGCGGGCGGGGGCCTCCTGTTCGGGCGGCAATCTGCGGGGCTGCTAGCGCAGCTCCTCGAACTCTGCTACCGTGATGGCGGTGTCAAAGCCGCCGACATAATTGTCAAGCTCCGCGTGCCGGTCGATTCCCGTGTAGCTGAGGCTTGAATCCTCGTAGCTCCGGAACTTGAAAATCGCATCATTCATGACGGGGCCGTTGAAGACGTTCAGGCTTACCAGCAGCTCAAAGTCCTTGAGGCCAAGCCCCGTCACCTTCTTGAAAAGCCCCGGCTCAAGCTGGGTAATGACATCCCGCAGGCAGTACTCGCGGTAATCGGTCAGGTACATGAACACCGGGATACGGGTGGCGAACTTTATCAGTTTTTCCTGAATCTGCTTCCGCTTGCTCTTGTACTCTTTCTCTTCGTCGCTCAGTTCGCGTTTTTCAGCCTGTGTCATCTTGTCCTGCTTTTCTTTCTTCACCTTTTTGACGGCCTCGCTCTTGTTGATGATTGTCTCAATGTCGCTGTTCAGGTTGCGGAATCCCTCAATGCTCTCAAGGGCCCGCATCGCCTCTGGGTTTGCCATGAGGCGGGCGAGCGTCTCGTTGTCAACGTTCACGAGTAGCGCGCTTTCCCATCGCTTTGCAAGGAGGGTCGCGCTCGTACCGCTCATCGCCATGTCAAGGATTTCTGTGGCGTTTATCTGCTTCATCGTGGAACCGTCATAGGCCAGTACCGGCAGGAACGAGATGAATTCCTCCACGAGCTTCTGCGGATTATCCTTGAGAGGGTCCGTGTTCAGATTCCGGCTGTAATCGCTTATCTGCTTGAGCGCACGGTCCAACGCGAAGTCGAAGATGTAGCACTCCTGTTTGAGGATGACATTCTTGCCAAGGGAGTCCTTTACTTCCCAGGGGCTTTGTACGCGGAATGCGCTCTGAAAGTAGGTTTCCGGGCTGTGCAGGTTGCAGAGCATGAAAATACCTGTCCATGGCTTCACGGTGACGCCGGTCATCAGCTTACCACAGCTGAGGGTAATTGTCTTTGTCTCAAGCGGATTTTGCATCGCAATCTGGACAGGCTCCAGTGCCGCCATCCCAACCCCGGCTCCGCTTCCCGCGCAGACAATGACCTCATAGTCATGAAAGAAGACGTTCTGCTTCTCTTTCAAAAGATTTGCCATTGCGAAGCAGGATGCCACGCCCGGCAGGAGCCACACGGTGTGGCTTAGGACGTTCAGGAGCCGCGTGTCGCTGAAGGGCATAGGGGGCCGCTTGTTCGCGCCAAGCTTCAGGTAGTCAACGCTCGACGGCAAGTCCGCGCCCCGGATTAAGTCAAGCCATTTCTGTACGTGCTCCTTGTACGTGAACTGCGCGTCTTCCCCAGAACCTTCCGCGCTGAAGAACAGGTTCAGGTCGAACTCGTTGAACTCACCGCCCTTCGCGATTTCCTTTATGCGCTCGGGAATCTGGTAGGTCATCATCACCATGCGGGGGAGGGAGGCATAGGGATTTGGCTTTCCGGCAGGCCACTCTTGTTTGGCTTTCTGCTCGTAGGAGTATGTCCAGCTGAAAATCTGTTCTTCGATGAACTCGCCACTGTTCAGTGCACGGAAAGGCGTTCCGCTCAAAAAGAGATAGTGTTCTGTCGTGATGGGAAGCGAGTCTTCGTTCTGGGCATTGGCAGCCTCTTCCTTGATGTATTTTTCTTCATCGAACGCATTCAGGCTCTCTTCATCTTCACTTTCAAAGAGCCGTTTCGCATTTTCCCGCCACGCACCGAAGTGGTACTCGTCGAAAATCACCAGGTCCCAGTGCGTCGTGTGAACCCATTCGTTACGGGCCTTGATGCCGCCGTTCTCGTTCGTCCCGAGGAAGTCCTGAAAGCTTCCGAAGCAGACGACAGGCTTTGTCTTGTTACAGGCCTCATAGGACATGCCGTCACGGCAGACGAACTGCCAGCCATCGAACAGGATGTGGTTCTCCAAATCCTCTTGCCACGCGCTCTGGACTGCTGGTTTGAAGGTAAGAACAAGGACACGCTTTGCGCCCATTTTCCGGGCAAGGAGGTAGGATGCAAATGTTTTCCCGAATCGCATCTTGCAGTTCCAGAGGAACTTCGGGACAAAGCTTTTTGGAAGGGTACCGTTCGCTTTTTCCGCTTTGATTTTCTTGAAATACGCGAAGGTCTTTTCGACCGCCAGTTCCTGCTCGGGGCGCGGGGCAAAATCTGCGCTGCGGGTTTTCAGGCTTGCGTCTCCTGTCCTGACCGCCATGATTGCCCCGCGGACATCTTTTGCCGTGCAACGGAACCATTCGCTCTTGCTGTCCTTCTGGTCACGAACGGCCTTGATTCCCCACTGCTCCAGCACCCGGTGGACATCGTGATCCATGAACGCAGACCCGTCCTGCCTCATCGCGCTTTCCGTCAGCTCAACCGTCCACGACCGCGTTGGCGTGAGCGTCGGGTAATGCTCCTTCATCCGTTCCTCGATTGGTCGCTCTGTGTAGCCGACTTTCAGCATCCCGGGAAAGCGGGTGTCCGAATATGCGTAGATGATGGGTTTTGCCTGGGGACGTTTTGGAAAGAACTTCTGTTCCATACTTGCTCACTTACTCCATGGGACGGATCATAGATTCGATGAATGCGATTTCTTCATTGGTCAGTTTGTACTTGGCGTAGAGCTCCTCGTCTGTCCATGGCTTGGAGAAATCCTGCATGGGGACGAATATGAAGTTGTCACGTACAATGTGCATTGATGAAATTGTCAGCAGTATCAAGTATCTTGCAAATCGTGTAGAAATATAGGATGCAAAATTCTTTGCAGAAGATTCATCATCAAAAGTATCGAGGACAATATAGGTTTCTGTTGGTACTTCATTCGGTGAAAGAATTTTTATCTTTGTTGTGACGCTTGATTTCCCATCACTTGCATTATTTACTCCGCCCCGATCAGGGTTAAGGGTTCCAATGGTAATCTTATATTTCCGAGAAAGTTCCTTGTTTTTTGTAACTTCATTTGGAGCGATAAAAGATTTTCCACTGCTGCTGATAAGTGTCATGCAATCTGGAAATTCCTCTTTCTTTCCTCTGTATGATGTAGTAAAGCCAAAAGAGTTTCTTGGAAGAACATAATCAGAAAGATATGTTGAGGATTTTTCTTTTACCTTATGAATGATATCGACACCAATATTATCAGACACTACTATTGGGAATTCTGATAAATCGCGAGACCTTGTGTTCTGTGAATTTTGGCTTATAGAAGTCAATTCACAAAGCCCCTGATAGGTTTTCTGCCAGAGAAAATAACAAACGCCACCAGCTATATCAACACCTTGAAAGCATTCTCGACTCTTGGGGTAGTTTACCAACGTTTTGATTCTTTTATCATTTATCATTTCTGATCGGAAATCATTCAGACCTTTTCCTCCTGCAAACCATCGGGATGGAATAATCATCGTTATAAACCTTGGTTGCAATCTTTTTGCCTGCTGGATGAAATAATGATAAATAGGCTTTGCACTTATTTCATTGGCTCCCCCTCCATCATTCAGCTGATACGGCGGATTCCCGATAATCACATCAAACTTCATATTCGCTAATTCTCCCGGCAGTGCGTTGTGTATGAACTGGTAGGCGTGGCTCTCAAGTCCCTCGCGGGTTTCGTCTCCGTACTCGCTCCTGCTCGCGCCGCAGTAGCGGCATTTGTCGCCCGCCCATTCATGTTTTGTATCCGCGTAAAAAATGTTCCCTTGCACAGTCCCGAAGTGCGAGACGCTGTACCTGCCCGACGCATCCTTTGAGCAGTACACGCTCCGGCGGGACAGAAGACCCGTGAGCTCCGTAATCGAAATGGCATAGAGCTGTTCCTGAAAGATGTGGTCAACCCGTTCCTGCAAGTCCGGGATTGTATCCGCGAGCCCCTCAATCAGGCGTTTGGCAATCTCGCGCAGGAATACCCCGCTCTTGCATGCCGGGTCAAGGAACTTCGCGTCCGGGTCCGAGAACAGCTCCTGTGGCAGCAGGTTCAGCATCGCGTTCGCGACTTCCGGCGGAGTAAAGACCTCGTCGTTGCTCAGGTTCGCAAGGCAGGACAACACGTCGGGATTATAGCCAGATTCATTCTGACTGCTCATAGACCCTCCTGTAATGGATGAGCGGGAATTCTTTGACTGGCGAGAATATTTCGGCCTCATCGCCAAGGTCAGAAAAGAGGCTCCCCGCTTCGTTCGCAAAATCTTGATTGACCAAAGAATTGAACGCAAAATCCCGGCGTTTCAGATTTTCACCTACCAGGCTCCATTCGCTGAAGATAATCGGGCGGTCGGTGTCGTTCTGCTTTTCATCCACTTCTTTGAGCGAGAGCGCATTCCCGCAGAGGATGTTCCTTTTCAGGATGAAGCGGGCGGACCGTCCGGCTTCTTCTTTTTGTTCTGCGCTGCTGTCCCCTCCGCAGTGCCTCTCGTATTCCGTAAGCCAGAGCGTATACAGGCGGTCGCGGCAGCCCTGCGCGTTGTCCTGCATGATGTCTATGCCATAAAGGGAGGTGAGGGCAACGAGGGAATATTTTTCCCAGTCGCCCAGGGCTTTCGCATACTGCCTAGAAACGACTGATAGTTTCCTGCCCAGTATCTCCGCAAGGAAGTTCCCGTCCCCGCAGGCAGGCTCCAGAAAGCGGCTTTCGATGCGCTCCGTCTCGTCCTTTACAAGGTCGCACATGGCCTTTATCTCCCGCTCGGCGGTAAAGACCTCGCCGTGGAGTGCGACCCGCTCCCGGGATTTTATCTGAGAGTTCTGTTCCTTTGCCTGTAGTCCGGATCCGTTCACGATGTACCTACAAAGTGTAGGAGAGATAACTCTTCTACATATTGTAAGTATATCACATTTTCTACGTTTTGTAACTGTAAAATTTGCTTTTTTCCTTACAAAATGTAGATATGACAGATGGAACGGGTGTTTTGGGAATACTTTCATCAAATATCAAGAGTTTCAGAAAGGAAAAAGGCTGGACCCAAGAGAGACTGGCTGAGAAAGCGGAGTTATCCGTGCAAGCAATCAATTTTTTTGAGGGGAAGCGCCGATGGCCAGGAGAGGATTCTATTTCGAAAATAGCAAATGCTTTAGAGATTGAGGTCTACCAACTTTTTATCCCGCAGGATACAACGCCCGTCTTAATAGAAGAGACTCCGGAGAACGAGCGGCTTCGCAGCCAGATTACCGGGGAGGTCGTCGCCGACATCCGGCGTCTGCTGAACGCCGCGCTGGATAAATGTCTATGAATTCTGGTTTAATCACGTTCCCCCTGCTGTGGGGGATAATGGAGAACGGCTTCAAGAAGCAGTTTACTTGCTTTCAATCATATCCAGCAGCTGCTTGTAAAGACGTTCGCTGATATGCCGTCCGGCATCCCGCAAAATCTCTATCGCGGTCTTGATTTCTTCTTTTGAGATAAGCTTGTCCTCATAAGCCAGCCCTAAGACACCGAGCGTCCCCATGATTTTTATGCCCATCCGCATTGCGACTTCACGTCCCCGGATTTCGTCCATTAAAAGCAAATCTGCTTTTCCGCGGTCAGAGAGATAAATAGCCTCGCTCTCTCCTAAGTCAAGACCTGTAGAACGCCGAAGCAGGGACACATAATCATCATCAATATCCTCAATGACTTGTATGAAATCGCTCCGATTTACGACCTCGGCTTCATCTTGAAACTTCGGGTTTCCTGTGAGTTCTGTAAAAACACCTCTGGGGATTTGAACCAAGCCGAAAATACTTTCGAGCAGGTCAAGGCGATTGATTTTTAAGAGTGAGATAATCGGTGTCGTGTCGGAAATGACAATCATGCCATCTCCTTCTTTAATGAGCGGAATGTCCGTATGTCCTGCATGATATCGCTGATGTCCATGTCAAAGTAGGGGAAGCCCATGTCATCATACAGTTCAATCAGGTCGAGCTTCCGTATGCCGAGTATTTCTGCCGCCCTGCCGTGCGAGATGACATTGTTATGGACATACGGATAGAGGAGGAGGGCGTTTCGTTTCAGCACGTCGCCTGAATCCTGTGCGTATTCATCCGAGAAATACTCCTGCATCGCCTTCGGCACGGTAACTTGAATCGTCGCATGTTCCATAATCAGCCCCTTGCCATGAGTGTACCGCAGAGGGAGGCTTTTTTCAAGCTTGCAGGCAGCCAGATTGCTGGGGAGGTTGTTGCCGACGTGTGGCGGCTGCTGAATGCCGCGCTGGACAAATGGCTATGTTTGTGTCGAAATAGAAGCTCGTGCGCATAAAGTTGTCAGTGAAGCTGAACGACTGTTCGTTGTACGTGTGCAAAATCCGCCGCATCCCGCTCCTTAGGCTTGATTCAAAGAGTTTGAGACAGCGGCATCATACATAATGTCCGCGGCATGAGACAATCTGAAGCATTCCGTTTTCCATACGGTAAACAAGGCGGTTTGTTTCGTCTATGCGGCGGCTCCATAGGCCGCTCAGATTCCCTTTCAAAGGCTCCGGTTTACCGGTTCCGGTATCAAATCCGCTCCGCTCGATGTCCTGAATCAGGGCATTTATCCGTTTGAGAGTCTTTTTGTCTTGAGTTTGCCAATAAAGGTAATCGTCCCAAGCTTCATCGAACCAGATTTTCTTCATCAATCTACCTCGATGAGCTCGTGCTCTACCCCTTTCCCTTCATCGAGTGCTTTTATCCCGCGTTCAATATGCTCAATATTGCTTTTTGAATAAAACAAATCTTCATCGCTGTCTTTTGAAGCCCAGTTCTGCAATGCCTGGGAAAGCCGCGTCAAGAGCATGACGCACTGGTTGTACGAAAAGCTGTCCACTTCATTCAAAACCGCGTTAAATGCAATGTCGCTCATAAAGGCCTCCTGCGTATTCAGTATATCGCTTCTTTTGGGGAACGGCAACCGTATGTCCCTGTTCCCTCCCCCCTTCCGACAGCAAAAATCGGTCAGTTTTCAGTAAAAACCCTCTATCTTTTTCCGCAATCCTGCCTTATCAGATGAAACTCTGATTCATCTGGAACATAAGTCAAAAGCGTGATATACTTACAGATACTGGGGGTGATACATGACTATCGAAGGGTACTATGATGGCAGGCAATATGTTGCTCTGGAGGATGTTTCCATAAAGGAGAATCAGAAAGTCCGGATTACCATTCTTGATGAATACTTTGAGCCGGATGAACATGAAAAGAACGTGGATCTTCTTGCGCGGTATAAAGGTTTCGGCGGAAGGATATGGGAGGAAGATCCTCAGGAGTATGTTTCTGCGCTGAGGGCCGAGGAACGGTCAAGATGAGCCCGATATTCTTGGACACGTCCCCGCTCATTTATTATTTGGACGGAATTGAGCCGTTTGCATCAAAGGTGGAAAAATACCTGCTTTCCGCAATGGATGAGAAATGCCTCCTGTATACTTCCACCATAACGGACACAGAGTATTTTGTGTATCCTTATCGCGAGAAAAATTTCGTGAAAATCATGGGATACAAAGCATTCTTGCAGAATGCACATATCCTAAAAATCAGTATCGGGGAAGATATAGCCGAAAAAGCCGCTCAAATTCGTGCTGAATATCCTGGAATAAAAACTGCGGATTCATTGCAGCTTGCGGCTGCTATTGTATACGATTGCGATGTTTTTTTGACGAATGACAAGCAGCTGCGGCAAATCCAGGAGCTTGGCATAAAACTTGTGGACGAGCTGTAGTCCATTAACCCTGCGTCCTGAGCTGCATCACTATCCTTTGTCACGGCCCTGTTTTTTTTCCAAAAAGCCCTTGACCTGGCCGTAAGGGCCGGCATTATCATGTGTCCAAAAGACAAAACGGAGGACAAATGATGAAGGACTTGAGCCTGCTGACATGGAAGGAGGTCCGGGCGCTTGACAAGGACAGGAGCATCGTCTTTGTCGTGCTCGCCCCGATTGAGGAGCACGGGTGCTGCCTGCCGCTTGCGACGGACTTGCTGGAGGGCGAGTATTGGTGCCGGGGCGCGATGGCAAAAGTGGAGGCGGCCCTGGGTGCCGGGTGCTACTACCTCCCGGCGTTCCCGGTCGCGGCCGCATCGGTCACCGAGTTCTACGGGTCGGTTCATTTTACGATGCGGACGACCTGCGAGGTTGCCCGGGGAATCCTTGAGAGCCTGTGCTGCATGGGCTTCAGGCATATCGTCGTCATTGCGTCCCATGCGGATCCCCAGCATCAGATAGCCGTCGGGAAGGCGGTCAGGAAGGTGAACCGCAAATACGGTGTCCGCGCGATTGCCCCGATGGGAGCGATTTTCATGGGGGCGGGAACCGGGCAGGCGGAAGCTGTGGGGCGCGTCATGCGGGAGCATGCGGATGACTACCATGCGGGCTGGGTCGAGACTTCCTGCCTGCTGGATATGGACGGCGGGTATGTCCGTGACGGCTACCGGCAGCTGCCCGACACGGGGATACCGGACAGGGACATGATTTTCAGGAAGAGGCAGCTGGCGGCGATGGGGGTATACGGGCATATCGGCTCTCCCCGTCTCGCGACTGCGGAACTCGGCAGGCAGCTGAACGGGAATTGTGTTGATTCGCTCTGCGATGCTGCTGTATGCTTCTATAAACGGAGCGGTTACCAGAAGTATGCGGGCTACCCCTTGTACGGGATTCTTCCGCTCCACCTGGGATTCCTGGGGATGTTCGGCCGCGTGAGGCGGAGTAAGGAGGGCAGGTGATGTATTCAAGAGGTCAGTTCGCGGTGATGGGGAAGGTGGGCAGGAAAGCCTTGCGCCTCTATCACGAGGAGGGGCTGCTCGTCCCCGCGTATCGCAACGAGGAGAACGGCTACCATTATTACGCGGAGGAACAGCTTGCGGTCCTTGAGCGGATAAAGCGGCTCAGGGGCATCGGGCTCTCGCTCTTTGAGATACGGCAGGTGCTTGACGGGAAAGCCAGCGAGGGAGAGCTTGTCAAAAGCAGGATACGGGAGCTGGGTGAACAGGTCAGGGCCGTGAAGGAGCTGGCGGCCAGTGCGGACAGTCCTGCGGTCAAAGGTCCCGGCACGAAGGGGGGCAAACCCGGTGAATGTATGCCGGATATCCGGGGATTCGAGCGGAAGGCCTGCCTGTACGTCGATGAGAACGTCGGGAGGGAGGACCTTGGCATGTCGGTCGGCAGGCTGTACGAGAAGGCGGCCCGGGAAGGGCGTGCCGTCACCGGAAGTCATTTCGTCATCTATACGGGGCTGGCGGATGAAGAATCTTTTTCCATGCGGACCTGCCTCCCGGTTTCCGGGCCGGACGGGGAGGGCGTCATCGGAATCCGCGAGGAGAAGTGCCTGCATCTTGTTTTCCGGGGTGGCTTCTCCAAAACGGGGGAAGCGCACGTGCTCATGCGGAAGTATGCGGAGGAACACGATATTGCCCTTGCGGACACCGTGATCGAAGTTTACAACAGGGATATGTCGGTGGACGTGTACTACCCGCTCCCCGGCTGAGCCGTGTGAGTCTGGGACGGCAATCTGCGGGCATCGGGATTGCCGCCGACAGCAAAAATCGGGCAGTTTTCAGTAAAAATCCCCTATCTTTTTCCGCGATTCTGCCTTATCATGGAAGGGTAAGGAGATTTTGACCCATGGAAAACTTTACCTTCTATTCACCGACCTTCTTTGTCTTCGGAAAGGACACCGAGAAAGAGGCGGGCAAGTATGTCAGGCGGTTCGGCGGCAGCAAGGTGCTGATACATTTCGGAGGCAAGAGCGCGAAGAGCTCCGGCCTCCTGGACCGGGTGGAAGCCTCCCTCAAGGGGGCGGGCATTCCCTATGTGAGCCTGGGCGGA
>CACYDQ010000311.1 GCA_902773215.1 uncultured Spirochaetaceae bacterium
GGGGATTGCCGCCGACACGCCGAGGATGTCCTGCACGGAGTCGCGGAATCCCAGTCCGTCGCGCTCCCCGTTGTAGACGAGCGAGGCCGCCCGGCTCCATGCAAAGGTGATGAGGCAGTTGTAGAGGCCCCACATGTTGACCGTGTGGTTGATGTCCGCATCGGGCGTTTCGGCGATGAAGCTGTCCAGCTTGGAATGCCAATTCGCCTTGAGTTTGGCAAGCTCCTCATCCGCGCGGGCCGTGCTGCCGAATTCGGCCAGGGTCCTGCGGCCCAGCGTCTCTGCCTCGCCTATTCCGAGCAGGATCATGACCTCTTTTGACTCGCCGGGGGCAAGCTCTATGTCCGCCTGAAGGGAGCCGCAGCCAGAGTCTCCGTATGCGTTGGAGTCCGTGCACTTTCCGTTCACGACGGCGGACGGCTCCTTGTAGCTGCCGTAGGTGCCGATGAAGGCCGCCCGGTCGGTATCCCAGCCCTTCGCGTCAGATCCGGCGAGCGCCATCCAGACGAGCGAGCCGATGTCGCCGGAGATGGGCATGTCCTTGTCGTTCTTGCCCGCCTGCTTCTTCTTTTCCTGCTTGGTCAGGTTCTCGTGGATAGACACGCGCAGCATGTTGTCCTTGAAGCTTCCCTGCGTGATGAAAAGCGAGTACTGCAGGTTCACCTGATCCTGCTCCGTGGACCACTGGTTGGTGAACTCGCAGTAGCTGAACGCAGAGAGCTTGCGCGGCTTGCTTCCCTTGTTGGTCAGCTTGAGCCGCCAGTATTCGAAGAGCTGTCCGAGCGGGACGTAGTATGTCGTCTCGGACTGGATGCCGTCGTATTCGCTCGTGATTTTCGTGTAGGCCGTACCGTGCCGGCACTCGCTCTTGTAGGAGTCCAGCTTCTTGCCGACCGGCTGCCAGGAGGCCGACCAATAGTCGCCGCTCTCCCGGTCGCGGATGTAGAAGTAGCGGCCCGGCTGGTCCATCGGGATTGCGTTGAACCGCAGGCGCATGAAGCGGCCTTTGGCACCGGACTTGTAGAAGCCGTAGCCTCCCGCGTTGTTCGTGATGACCGCACCGTATTCTGTTGAGCCCAAGTAGTTGCTCCATGACTGGGGGGTGTCAGGCCTCGTTATGACATATTCCTTGTTGTCATCGTCAAAGTATCCGTACTGCATGTAAGGTCAAGCTCCTTCGCTTTCGTTGTGTGTTGGGTCTTTCTATTATATAGGACTTTCCACTGGTTAGGCAAGCGTCCGCTAGGCAAGCTCGGAAAGCTCGTCCCAGCGGGCGTAGCAGGACTCAAGCTCAGCCTGAAGCTTCCCGTATCGCTCGCTCGCCTGTGCGACTTTGCCGTAGTCCATTCCCTGCATCTCTGCCTCAAGCTTCGGAAGCTCGTCCTCAAGCACGGCAATCCGCGCTTCCAGCTGCTCGAACTCTTTCTGCTCCTTGAAGCTCATCTTGCGCTTCTTATCGGGACTGACAGACGGGGCGGGGCTGCCGGAAGCCGGGCTTGTTGCGGCAGCGGCTTGCTTTGCCTTGGCCGCCCGCTCGCTTTCCTCTTTCTCGGCCTCAAGCATCTTGCGGTATTGCAAGTACTCGGAGCACTTTCCCACATAGCCGGAGACTGCACCGGAATCTTCCATTATAAAGAGGGTGTCGGCAACCTTGTCCATGAAATAGCGGTCGTGGCTCACGATGAGGAGGCAGCCCTTGAAGCCCATAAGGAAGCTTTCCAGGATGTTCATCGTGAAGATGTCGAAGTCATTAGTCGGCTCGTCCAGAATCAGGAAGTTCGGGTTGGACAGGAGCAGGCGGACCAGGTAGAGCCGCTTGCGTTCGCCTCCGGACAGGGTGCTGACCGGGGAGTGCTGGATTTTGCCCTCAAAGCCGAACTGTTCCAGAAAGAGCGAGGCGGACAGCGTCGTTCCGTCGTTCATCTGCATGACCTCCGCCGCCTCCTTGACGTATTCCAGCACGGTCAGCGACGTGTCGGGGAAGGTCGGGTTCTGCTCGTAGTAGGCGAGCGATGTGTTCAGGCCGACGACGACGGAACCGGAGTCCGGGGCCAGCCTGCCCGCGATGATGTTGAGCAGGGTGGACTTGCCCGTGCCATTGTCGCCGAACACGCCTATCTTCTCGCCCTTGTTGAACTTGTAGCTGAAATCCTGTATGACGGGGCTGCCTCCCTTCGCCATGTTCCCCTTGGGGAAGAGCTTGCTCACCCCGTGCAGTTCCAGCACCTTGCCGCCCAACCTGCGCCCCGCGACCTCGAAGGTGAAGCCTTTCTCGCTCTGGAACTTCTCGCGGTTTATCAGGGCTTCGTCGTGCTGCTTGCGGGCCTTGGGCTTGGTTCCGCGGGCACAGGGGCCGCGCATGAGCCAGTCCCGCTCCACGCGCAGGACGGAC
>CACYDQ010000312.1 GCA_902773215.1 uncultured Spirochaetaceae bacterium
CCTGACCGCGGGCGGCAAGCCCATCACGACGAGCAAGGCGAAGGATTCCGCCGTGGAGTGATAGATTCATCTCTGTGGAGTGAAACTCCATTCCTGTGGAGAGGCGGCCGGTCGTTTGGTCGGCCGCCTTTTTTTACCCCCCCAGAAGGCCGCGGCAGGGATGGCCGGGATCTGCCCTGCCGCTCATTCGCTGTTTCAATAGTCGGTATATACAGGGCATTTGCAGAAATCAGCCCATGAACTTTTGCAGCGGATCCGGTTATACTCTCAGCGGATGTTTCTACTGATATTGACATGCATTTTTGCCGGTTGTATGTCCACAGGAGAGGTAAAAGCAGTATGGATTGGAAGGGGAAGACACCATAGCACTGAACCTTACAAGGGATCCAAATGCTGGTACAATCTTTGTTACCCACGTAAATGGCGAAGCAACAGGAGCAGGACGAGGGGCAACGGGCAACATAGTCCGACAGACGATATCTGCTTTTAACTAAAAGAATAAGGCAGTTTCAAAAGTCCTGATAGGCTTTTGAAACTGGTTAAACTCAGCTCAAGCTACCATGCGTTTTCTTCCATTTCCTTATAGGTTGAGTTAAAGGATCGAATGTCCCCCTTTATGGCAGCATTTGCAGCCTCGATGTCGAAGAACGAAAGGTCAAGATCGTCGCACCCAAGCCATTCCTTAAACTCCTCATAGTCCTCGCCGGACTTCTGCTTGAATGCCAGCCGCAGACTTTCCAGCCCGCCGATTCCGCCACAGTCTTCTATTATACCATAACCCTGCCCTGCAATAACAAGCGGCAGCTTTTCTGCCGGAACGGAAGACTGGCAGTCAGCATCCTCAAGCTTTATCTTGAAGCGCCAGCCATCTCCGAAGTCATAAGTAAAATAGAATTCGGGATTTTTCAAATCAACAACATTTGACAGCTTTACAGTCCTGGCAGCTAGTCTCCGGGGTGGAAGCTGCCTGAATATATCCATGGCAAAATCATCATCAGCGGCATCCATCTCCGGGTCAATGTAGGATTCAATCTCTATATCCTGCAGAAAAGAAAGTGCGCGGTTTACCTCTTTTTTACTGCATCCATTTGCCTTCAACAGTTTTTCTGCGTTCTTGCGGACAGGAATTTCAAAGGCATACAGATGTGCCCCCTGAGCCTTGAAGACAGATATAAGAGTATAGGCAAGTTTTGCCATGGAAAAATCAGCCGGAACATGAATGCGCCGCCAGATTTTTGGCTTAAAACCTTCCAGTTCCACACAGAGACAGTATACTGGCTTCATTCGTTTCGCAGTGTTTCCTTTCCGGGGAGAAGCCGGGACTGCCAGCTCTGGAACAGGCTCCCTCATCTTCTCACAGCTGATAAAATACTTTGCGATAGTGTAATCATCGGCTCTGATAGATAAACATTTACAGGGAGTACTGTTCAAATCGTCATCAACTGCAAACAGAGACCCGTCCCTGTGTGGGGCATTATGCATCCGAATCCCGACTGAAAGGTTTATCTTCATACCTCTCATTGCAGCAAGAACACTACGGTTATTTGTCTTCGTAATTACCGCATTGCCGAGGTCCGCTTCCATGAATTCGGCAAATAAGGACGAAAGTCCCTTATGATTAAAATATGCCTGTATTTCCTTTTCTGCTGTATCCGTAAATGATTCTGCGGAATCCAGACCTTTTGCAGGAATCAGCACGGAGAAGAGTGAAAATGAGTTCGTCAAAAGAAAATAGGTATTTCCGTCGCAGGTAACGGTATCTACGAACCAGTCGCAGTAGCGGTTCGTAGCCCTCTGATCCTCCCCGCAGGAAGCAGCAATCTGTTCAACAGCACTTTTTGTCAGCCTGAAAATCATGATTTCAGTATAGCAGAGGATGAAGGAAAAAGTCCAGCAATACAGTAACGGTAAGTAGTTGCGGCCCCTGGAATTCAATCTTGGCAAAATATGAGGCAAATTTGGTCAAGCGGGGGAGGTGTCGGATAGGAAGACGAAAGGAAGAAGAGGGGAAAATGAGGTTTGGGTCGACGGAGGAGTTGTTGTATAAGTAAATATGCGGGAAGTAAAACCGAGCAGAACCTGCTGGCGGCCTTTGCCGGAGACGGCGGTGCTCAGCCTGGACGCGGACATGGTGTGCCTTTCCGCATGCGAGACAGGGCTTGGCGAGGTAAAGAGGGGCGACGGCATGGTTGGCCTTTCCCGCGCGTTCATGGTCGCCGGGGCGGACCGGGTGGGCGTGAGCCTCTGGTGCATCGACGACGAGACGACGGCGGAGTTCATGACGCTGATGTACCAGAAGGTCATGCAGGAGGGCAAGTTCTACTCCCGGGCCTACCGCGAGGTGAAGGCGGAGTTCCGCAGGAGCGAGGACTTTGACCACCCCTACTACTGGGCCGCGTTCGTCCTGTACGAGTAGGGGCGCGCGCAGTCCGGGCTGTCCCCGTTCCTTGACTTGTCATATCATACAATCTATACTGGAAGTATGGAAGAGACTAGGACTTACGAGTACAAGCCTGTTGACCAGCTTGTATTCTCGGACGATTTCATGTTCGGGGCCGTCATGAGCGAGCCGGAAATCTGCAAGGGCGTGCTTGAGCTGCTCCTGCGGATTAAAATCGACCACATCGAATATCCCGAGCTGCAGAAGCCGATGAACCCCTTCTACACCAAGAAGGGCGTGAGGCTCGACGTGTACGTCGCCGACAGCGGCCGGGTCTTTGACGTGGAGTGCCAGTCCTACAAGGCGGAGAGCATCGGGAAGCGGGCCCGCTACTACCAGTCCATGCTCGACATCGGGAGCCTTGCGAGGGGAGCCAGCTACACCGAGCTTAAAGAGAGCTACGTCATCTTCATCTGCCTGAGTGACCCGTTTGAGGCGGGGCTTCCGGCTTACACCTTCGAACGGAGGTGCAGGGAGTCGGAGGACGTGGCGCTGGGCGACGAGACCCACCATATCATCTTTAACGCGGCGGCCTACGAGAAGGAGGCCGACCCGGAGATAAAGGCATTCCTTGCGTTCGTGAAGAACAACAAGGCTGAATCTGACTTGACGAGGGAGATAGCGACCGTGGTACAGACGAAGAAATTTGAGCAGTCATTCATTAACGAATATCTCGCGTGGACCCTCCATGACCAGGACGTGGAGATGAGGATTAAGAAGGAGCAGGCCTTGGCAACGGCCCGGCGTATGCTGGCTTCCGGCAAGTACGGCATGGATGAAATCTCCGACATCTCCGGCCTGACGATGCAGGACATCCAGGCCCTTTCTGCCAATCCGTAGTCCGCGCCTTCCCTGTCTATGCCCGCCGTGCTTTGCCTGACCGGGTGTTGCATGGAGGAACGGGAGCGGCGAACCTTGCCCGAAGCGTGTAAGCGTGTTATACTGCCTTGGGTGCGGGCAACGGACGAGGGATGACGATGGAGATAGCGGAGATACAGAGGCTCATCGCGGGCGGTGAGAAGATAGACGTGGAATTCAAGAAGTCCTCACGGAAGCTGAACCGGGATGTTTACGATTCCGTGTGCGCGTTCAGCAACCGGAACGGTGGCGACATCTTCCTCGGCGTGAGCGACGACAGGAGCATCACCGGGGTGGATCCGGACGCAATCGACAAGATGCTCAAGGACTTCACGACCGCAGTCAATTCAACGGACAAATTCTATCCCCCGCTCTACCTTTCCCCGCAGGTCGTCCGGATCGGCGGGAAGAGCATCATCCACATCCACGTGCCGGAGGGGACGCAGGTCTGCCGCCATGCGGGGCACATCTACGACCGGAGCTATGAGGGCGACCTGGACATCACGAACAACGCCGACATGGTGTTCAAGCTGTACGCGCGGAAGCAGGCGACGTACTTCGTCAACCGCGTATACCCCCACATGGATTTCTCCGCGCTGGATTCCGCCGTCATAGAGAAGGCCCGCAGGATGACCCCCTACTACAACAACGTCGCCCACCCCTGGCGGAACATGGGCGACGAGGAGCTCCTCCGCAGCGCGGGGCTCATACTGAACGACCCCTTCGTTCTGGACGGCATACAGCGGGTGAGCGCGCGTGACCATCTTCTCCGCGAGATTCTGCTGGCGGACGAGCTCGGCTCCGGCATGCGCAACTCATACAAGTACACCAGGCTCTACTGCGGGGGCGAGCCTGAGTTCAGCGAGGAGGACACGTTCACGCTGACCATTCCCCTCACCGAGATTGCCAACCCCGTGGTGAACGCCCCGGCGAGCGTCCCCCCGGACGAAGGAACTAGGGAGAAAACTACCCAGAAAACTACCCAGAAATAACGAGGGAGGAACTTGCCAAAGAGTGCGGCATATCTTCTGACGGGATAAAGTGGCAGCTGAAGCAGCTCAAGGAGGCCGGGCTCATCCGGCGGGTCGGACCGGATAAGGGCGGGCACTGGGAAGTGGTTAAAGAGTAAAGCCGGGAACTTTTACCACCCCTATTTGCTTCCAAGTTTATTCCCGGCACGGAAAGAAGAATTTTTGCCACATCCAGGCTGTTCTACATGGCCGCGAGATTCAAGGCTGTTACTCCGTTCTGGTCGGTAGCGTTCACATCCGCACCCATTTCTCCAGAGCTTTCAGTCCGGCATCCCTCATGTCAATCGTCGCTATCATCCCATCCGTCTCTTCCATCGCAGTTCTCGCAGTCCTCCGCTGTCCTCGATTATACCGACAGTATAGCACGTTGCAAAGCCCCGCCCTGCCTGTTTTGGAAAAAGTCTCTTTTAAGGCGACCCGGTGCACTGCCTTCTGCGCTAGACTCCATCATATAAACGCTACAATCATATCCAGGAGGCGAGGCCGGCACGTCGGGGAATTCCCCTGCGGCCCTGCGTATCCCCAGCGTACCGTGGCAGCAGTTTTATCCCGACGCTGCGGAACTCCTGACGTAACGTGCAAACACTTTTGTTTACGCACGTATTTTTTTTCGTTTCCGTGCGTAATCTTTTCTGTTTCCGTGCGTAATCTTTTCTGTTTCCGTACGTAATCTTTTCTGTTTCCGTGCGCATTTTTTCTGCATGCCTGTGAAATCGCTACATTTCGCGCCGTCTCCGTATGCTACCTTATGGGCATAAGCAACGACGGCCGTTTCCCGGGAAAGCGGCCCGCCGGGGCAAAATTGCAGCTATAAGGAGTTTTATTATGGAAGTCACAAAGATTGATTTCACGGATGACAACGTCTCGAAAGGCAACGTTGTTCTGTTCAAAAACATGCTGGGAAATAGCAAGGGGAAGTACTTCGCCCGCTTCGTACGCAGGACCATCAACGATGACGTCATCGTGGCAAGGATCCACGGGCGCGGCGTAGGGCTGGACGACCTGACCGTCAAGGCCGTTATCGGCCACTACAAAAAGGAAGTCATCGCAGCCTTGGGAAGAGGCGAGTCCGTCAACCTGATGGACCTGGGCACCCTGTACATCAGGGCCGCGGGGTCAACGAACAGCACGGAGTCCGCACCGTCGCAGATGAGCCTGGAACCGGCGTTCAGCCCGTCCAAGCTGACCGCGAAAGCGGTCTCCTCCGTGGAAATAAGCGGCGCGTCCCTGTCCGTCACCGGGCCACGGATAGAGGAGGTGATAGACCCGTTCACGGCAACGTCCAGCCTGAACCTTGCCGCCGCCAACGCGGCAACCCCGGACGCACGGCCCGACCTGATGAGACTGAGCGGGGGCAAGGTCGCCGTCCTCAGGGGCAGCAGTCTCAAGGTCGCAGGTGACGAGGGAGGGGTTTTCTTCTGCCCGATCGACGAAGACCTG
Source organism: uncultured Spirochaetaceae bacterium (assembly GCA_902773215.1). Taxonomy (GTDB): domain Bacteria; phylum Spirochaetota; class Spirochaetia; order Treponematales; family Treponemataceae; genus Treponema_D. Next base: position 5,770 of record CACYDQ010000312.1, read on the forward strand.
AATCCCGTCGAGGACAAAAGCCGCTATATCGCGGTCTCCAAGATTTCCCGCAACAAGAAGCAGGAGCTTGAGTTCTTCATTCCTGCGGAACTGGAGAAGGATACCCCGTACAGGATTCTTGTCCGCAGCAACTACATGTCGCCGGGCAAGAGCCTGAAGGAATACCGCGAGGCCCTTTCTGACCCGCTGGTAATCAGGGGTGAGTAACGTAACGAAGCGCGAGGGGGCGGTCCCGGCCGTCCCCGCACAACCCCCTCCCTACACACCTAATAGCAATGTATTTTACTGATCTATACATTGAAATAAGCCGATTTTTACTTTACACCAATATAATTTAGATGTATAGTAACACAATCCAAGGCAGCATACATGCGAAACAGATGTAAAATGTCGCTTTAAAGGCGACCCAATCCCCGTGCGAACATGCTACCCTTACGGAAAACAGCCTGTGTACGTGCATCACAAGGCGAACGGAGGAAAAATCATGAAAAAACTGAGAAAATTCGCCCTGCTGGCCGCAGTGGCCATAGCGGCGGCACTGTTCGCCTCGTGCGACTACTGGGGCAAGGATTGGTACGAGACCGGGGACTCGGAGAACGCGCCGCTCAACGGCTCCGGTGTCTCCGGCAGTTCCGGCAGCAACGGAACCCCGGCCGCTTCCACCGTCGGAACGACCCAGGCCGTGTACACCAGCTACGACAGCGCGGGCGGCTACTTCAACGTAGGGGGCGGCCAGTACCGGACCTGTACGCTCGTCGGCAACTCCCAGGGCGGGACAATCACGCTTTCCAACGGAGTCCTTGCCGACCTGACGGGGACCTACGGAAACCCGGACGGCACGTCTGGCAGCAGCCCCGTGGCACTCGCTGCGGCGGCGGAAAGCGGGGAGATACGGATAGAGGGCTGCTGGACGGTGACGTTCAACGGGGCAAACAGGAGCTACAGCTATTCTGTTCTTGTGACCAAGAATCTTATCTCCATACGATGCACCGGAAGCGACGGAACAAAAGCTCTTTTCACCGCAGGGGCGGCAGTCAGCGCAGATCATGCTGATGCCGTGGCCGGAGGAAGCGTTGTCCCCGGCAGCGCGGATGACCCCTTCAACGGGACAAGGTGGGGTTCTACACCGAGTAACAATATCGGTCTATTTAAATTCGAAAATGGAACTTTTTATAGGTATACCGGGCATTATGAGGCTTTCGGCCCCTACACTGTCAAAAGGACAGGGGACGGATATAAAGTCTGCTTTGGCTTTTTGGAGCAATCTGCTTCGGGAAGTAATAGCAACGGAAGCTGGGACTATTGGAATCTAGGTTACCACACATTAACGATACGCGATGCGGGCGCAACGGAAGCAAAATATGTCGTCGAGGTAACTTTAACGTATTCCGGCAGCGGTAACGCTGTCAACGGTACGTATGACTACTCAGCAGACTATTCGATAACATATTACAAAGTTACCGAGTAGCCATTTCCTCACCGGCCACGGAACTTTTCCGCCCCGTGGCTGGACGAGCAACGTTCCCCGCCCCCGACAGTCGCAATCACGACGCTGCGGTCTTTAGCCAGAGTCCTTGTCCAGCTGCATGCGCAGCCGCTTGTGGATTTCCCTAAAACGCAATCTTGTCCAGCACGAGTTCTTCCGGGTCTTTTTCCAGGAACATCACCATGTAGACCGGCAGGTAGGTCACCTTGTCCTTTCGGGACACGTTGCAGTTGGCGAGGACAAGCCCCTCGTCCATCTGGTAGCCGGGGTTTGCGAGGCAGTTGTTCATCGCGGAATGGATGGTGTAGTCCTTGCCGCTCTTCACTTCTATGGGGAGTGCCCTCCCCTCGTATTCGATGACGAAGTCCAGCTCGCCCAAGCGGTTGGAGTTGTAATAGTACAGGCCAAAGCCCTTTGCGCACAGCTCCTGCGCGACGGCATTCTCGTAGATGCCTCCCGCGTTGAGCGACGGATCCTTGGAAAGGAGCTTCCGCTTGCTGCTCATGCCGTATTCCGATGTCAGCATACCGACATCGGACAGGTACAGCTTGAAGAGGCTCTGCTTCTCGCTGAGCCTGAGAGGTATCTTCGGCTCCGTGCTGTTGAACACGGCGAGCGCGACCCCGGCGTTCCTCAGCCAGAGGAAAGTGTTCTCCACCCGCTCGAAGTGCAGCCCTTTCTTCAGGTCGGTGACGACATAGCGCCTGTTCTGCTTGAGCAGCTCGGCGGGAATCAGCTCATAGGCGTTCCGCAGGAGCAGCCGCTTGTCCTCCGCCTCGTACTGGGTGAAGTCCAGCTTGTACAGATTGTTTATGTCCTGATGTACCTGCATAACGTCATTGACGTTGCTGCTGTCGGCAAAGCGGCTGACGGCCTCAGGCATACCGCCCACCACAAGGTAGCGGGCAAACAGGTCGAGCATCTTCTGGTTCACCGCGTCCATAACCGGAGTCCGGTTCATAAACGAATCCCGAAGGCTTTCGATGACATCTTCACCGATGTTCGTGATTTGCAGGAACTCCCCAAAGTCGAGCGGGAACATCTCTACCGTCGACAGGTATCCCACCGGAGCGGACACAAGGTTCGTGAGCTCAACGCCCAGCAGCGAGCCGCTCAGAACGTAGCGGAAGCTACCCTCTTCGGCGAGGAACTTGATTTTCGTCACCATCTCCTTGTATTTCTGGACCTCGTCGATGAAGATGACGGACCTGCCCTTGGTGAGCTTCTTGCCGCTCAGCGTGGAGAATCCGATGACAAGCTCTTCAACCGTCGTCGCGCCCGCAAGCACGTCCACCGCCGCAGGGGTCTCAATCAGGTTCAGCTCCAGGAAATCCGCGCCCTCTTCGTTCAGCACCCGCCGGATGGAATGAGTCTTGCCTACCTGCCGCGCGCCTTTTACCAAGAGGGCCTTCTTCCCGCCGTTCCTGTACCAATCGCGTATCAGCCGCTCTCCGTTCCTCACCAAGTCCATAAAACCATGCCTCAGACCTATGATAACGGCTCTGTGTCAAAAATACAAGGAAAATTTGGGAGAATTTGGCAAAAACACAAGAAGAATTTGGGAAAATTTGGCAAAAACACAAGAAAACACCCATACTAAGGCACGGCCATACGCCCTGCTTTGGCTCGTCCTTCGGCACGGCCATACGCCCTGCTTTGGCCGTGTGTCAAAAACACAAGAATTCTAGCTGGCGGCGGTACCCAGCTCGCTGCTGACAGTGCTGCGGATGATGTCCGGCAGGGCGGCGATGATTTTCTCGTATATCCTGTTCACCAGCTCCTCCTTGGGCAGGGGCTTGTCCTGCCCCTCCTTCTGGAAGAGGCTCGCGGGCTCGACCTTCAGGACCTCGGCAATCTTCTCGATGGTCTCCGGCGAGGGGAAGTACTTGCCGTTCTCTATGCTGTTGATGTAGTTCGCGCTCCTGCCTATCTCCATCGCC
>CACYDQ010000313.1 GCA_902773215.1 uncultured Spirochaetaceae bacterium
ATTTTCGGTCGGCATTTTCTGGCCGGGCACATTCAGCACAGCCTCCGCAATGGTGAAGGGACGGGGCACGCTTTTGTTTGCCTTGTTAGCCCTTGCCGGGGATCTTGGCTGCTCAGGTGGCCCGACCTTGGTCGGAACTGTGGCAAGCCATTTCAATGACAACCTCAAAAGCGGAATGGGCGCAGCGATTGTTTTCCCTGTCATCATGGGGGCTGGCTTGCTCATCTTGAGTTTGTCTCGCCTGCCGAAAAACGAAAGATGATAGTACGCGGCTGTGTGCCGCTTGGAGGAATTATGAAAAAGGGAGAGATGTATACTGGGAATAGAAAATAATCAAATGGAAATCACTGTCTGCTATTATTCCATGGTGCAGTTTCGAGAAATTCTCGTAGCTTCGTCGCAACGGAGTGTTGAAACTGGCTAGGCTCCAATCCATCTATTGATTCTTTCTTGGTTGTGACGTACTTGTACAGGTTTGCGCAAAATCAGCCGTTACGCGCGAGTCGAACACCGCAAATCTCTAAAGTAGAATACCACAAATCACTAAAGTGAAACACCACAAATCTCTAAAGTAGAATTGCACAAATCTCTAAAGTATGTTATGATGGAGAAAGGGGAAAGGCTTATGGGATATAGAGAACGTATGGTGGACGAGATTCTCGGGCAGAGAATGGAAGCTTTCGGAGCCGTGTGGATTTTGGGTCCCAAAGGCTGCGGAAAAACGACCTCCGGAAGGCAGAAAGCACGGTCGGTAGTCGAGTTCCAGGACGAGGACGAGAGGGATAACCTTCTTAAGATAGCGTCCACGGCCCCGTCGAAACTCCTTGCAGGCGAGAAGCCCATCCTGTTCGACGAATGGCAGGATGCCCCTAAGCTCTTTGGCGCGATACGCAAGGATGTGGACGACTCGGGCAGAAAGGGGCAGTACATTCTTACCGGTTCCTCCGCCAATATCCCGGACACGCCCCATACAGGGACGCTCAGGATAAGCCGCCTGCAGATGTATCCGATGAGCCTCCTTGAGTCCGGGGAATCGAACGGCACCGTTTCGCTTCTGTCCCTGTTCAATGCCCCTCAGTCGTTCGATGGCTGCCGGTCTGACATGAGCATTGATGATGTGATATTCGCGATATGCCGGGGCGGATGGCCTGGAACTCTTACCATCAAGATCAGGAAAGCGAAGCTTGAAATCGCGAGGGATTTGTACAAGCAGATATACTCCGTGGACATATCTAGAATCGATGGGGTAAAGAGGAACCCGGATTTGGCACAGATGGTGCTGCGGTCGTATGCGAGGAACATCTGTACTCTTGCCGAGGCAAAGACCATCCTTGCTGACGTCCGGGCGAACTACGACGTGAGCGACACGACCATATACGATTACATAGCTGCCTTGGAAAAGCTGTTCATCATCGATGACATGGATGCATGGTCTCCGTCCATCCGTTCAAAAACTGCCATCCGGGCCTCCAAGAAGAGGAATTTCATCGACCCGTCTGTCGCGGTCGCGGCTCTGGGACTTTCCCCAGAGTACTTCAACAAGGACTTCAAGACATTGGGATTCCTGTTTGAGTCCCTGTGCATTCGGGATTTGAAGGTCTACAGCTCCCTGTACGACGGAAAGGTGTCCTATTACCGGGACCGCTATGGGCTGGAAGCCGACGGGGTCCTGCACCTGAATGACGGGCGCTATGCCTTAATCGAATTCAAGCTGGGGGAGTCGGAGATAGACGAAGGGGCCGGACACCTCTGCGAGATAGAGAATCTTGTTCGGAAACACAACGAGAAAGAAAGCCTGGTTCCTCTGAGGATGCCAGACCTGAAGCTTATCATCACGGCGACCCAGTATGGATACCGGCGCGAGGACGGCGTTCTGGTGGTGCCGATTGGCTGCCTCGGAAGGTAAACGAAGCTTGCAAGCCTGCATAGAATCATGTAGTATTGATGCAAGGGAGATTTGAAACTATGAGCTTGACATATAAAGACACGCACGACTTTACGGTCACTGAACTGAAGGATTTGTTTCTCTCCGTTGCCTGGTCTTCCGGTCACTACCCGGAAAAACTGCTCGTCGCAATGCGGAACTTTGAAACCGTCATTTCGGCATGGGACAACGGCACGTTGGTCGGAATGATATGCGCGATGGACGACGGCATCATGAACGCATACATCCATTATCTCCTTGTCCGCCCGGAGTATCAGGGGCGGGGGATTGGGAAAACGCTGGTCGAAAAGGCAAAGGAGAAATACAAGGACTATCTCAGGATTGTCCTCGTGGCGTACGACAAGGAGCTGGCCTTTTACGAACGCTGCGGCTTCAAGAAGTCGGATGACTCCAGCCCGATGTTCATAACGGACCTGTGGACGTAAG
>CACYDQ010000314.1 GCA_902773215.1 uncultured Spirochaetaceae bacterium
AGGTTCTTGTCCTTGAACACGACGATGCGGGCAATCAGGTAGATGCCCTCCTTCTTCATCTCGCTGACGAAGTTCTCCACGTCAATCTTGTACATCGTGACCGAGCCCTTCGTCTTTAAGAGCTCGCTCTCCGGCTGGAAGCGCAAGAGGCCGTAGTCGTCCTTCATGTCCACGACGAGGGCGTTCAGCCCGTTGTTCTTGGCGAGCTTCTTGTATTTTTCGATTCCGGTCGCGTTCCTCAGCTGGTAGGCGGAGGCGTACAGGGCCTTCCGCTTGTCAGCGACCTCGCCGTATTCCGTCTGCGCCTTGTCCGGGTACAGGAGCCACAGCTCGGACAGCTGCAATGCCGTCTCGAACCCGCTGGCCGACGCGGGGATGTATGCCGCGTTGGGGCGGCTCCCGGCCTTAAGCAGGGACAGCCAGGTCCTGCCCGCGACGGGCATGTCGGCAAGGCTGCCGGAGTCCAGGGAGAGGGATGCCACGTCCCCTACGGTAGAAAACACGAGCTTGCCGCCGGACTGGCAGAGGCCGTCTATGGTGTCGGCGGCCTCCTTTCCCTTGTACACGGTGACGGCCCGCCGGTTCTCCCAGTCAAAGCGGTAGATATTGGGCAGGTAGGAGTTGGCGAGGTAGATGTCGGTGTAGAGCTTGCCGTCCGCATCCTTGACGACGACGGGCAGGATGTCGCTCAGCTCGTCGGTCTGGGTCTGGCTGGGCATGATCGCAAGCCCCGCGGACACGTCAATCCACGAGGGCTTGGCTGCGTCCGCCCGGTAATAAGAGAAGCCGTAGATTGAATGGGCCATGAAGACGACCAGCTCGCTGCCGGTCACTTCGCCTGCCTTGTTGTAGGTTTTCATGCGGGCGCAGGCCACCGCCTTGATTCCCGGCGTGTAGCGGCTGGTGGAGCCGATGGATTTCCAGCTTGCCCCTCCGTCGCGGGACAGGTAGACCGCGTCCTTGGTCGCCGTCACGAGGACGTTCTCGTCGAGGGGATCGGCGGAGATGTCCTTGAGTATCTGCACCTGCCTGTTCAGGGTTTTGGCCGTGCCGTCGTAGCTTTTGACCGTCAGGAAGGGAAGGCCTTCGTTGCATTCCTGGAAGCCCGCAAGGTCGGCGGACTTGACGACCCCCCGGTCGCTCAACAGGTACCAGAAGTTCGCCGTCTTGAGGATCTGGTTGACCGAGCCGTCCGTCCAGAGGGGCTGGCGCGTGCCGGAGGAAAGGAGCTTGTACAGGCCGTCGTCGCAGCCGATGATGAGAGGTTCGGTTTCGGGTACGGGCCTGGCGCTGCTCGGCACTCCAGAGGGCAGCCGGTAGAGGGGCTTGGTCTGGGCGGGTGCTGTCCCCGCACGGAAAAAAGTTATGCAAATATATAGAAGGAAAAATTTAATCAAAGAAGAGTTTTTGGAGTATTTTGGTATATATTTTCGCATATCTTGATAATCGGCAGTTCGCTGCATCCTGTTAAGGAAACAAGCCGGGCGGGAGGAGATTACAGGGGCGGGAATCTTCCCGGCCCCTGCCCGGGGCTGGCGGAGGAAACAGAGGGCGGAAGCAGTCCGCCCCGGACGACCTAAACCTTGAACAGGTCTATCTGACTTCCGATTTTGCTGATGGAGCCCTTCACCTGGTCGGCGATGTCGCTCAGGGCCGCGCCGGTGTCGTTTATCTTCCGTGCGCCCGTGCTCATCTCGTCCATGCTGTTCTTCATCGCCTCCGTCGCCTCCTGAAGGAGCTTTATCTCGTCTAGGATGGCCTGGTTACCGGCGGACATCTCGGAGGACGCGCTGCGCACCTCTATGGTGCTGTCGTTCATCGAATGGAGGGCCTCGCTTATCTGGCGGGAGCCGGTGTTCTGCTCCTCCATCGCGGCCTTTATCTGCATGACCAGCTGGTCGGTGTCCTCTATCTTGTGCGACACGGACTCGAAGGCCTTGCTGGAATGGCTGGATGCGGCGACGACCTCGGTGATGGAGTCCTTTATCTTCTTGAGCTGCTCGCCGATCGTCTTGGACTGGCCGGAGGAGGTCTCGGAGAGCTTGCGGATCTCGTCGGCGACGACGGAGAAGCCCTTTCCCGCCTCGCCCGCGTGGGCCGCCTCAATCGCGGCGTTCATGGCGAGCAGGTTGGTCTGGCTCGCTATGCTGGAGATGGCCTGGTTGGCCTCCTGCAGCATCTTGGACTGCTCCTCGATCTGCTGGATCCGCTGGTTCACGTCTTTCTGCTGGGTGAACCCGGTCTGCGCGTCCTCACGGAGGGAGTCGAAGGAGTCCGCCATCTTGTCCACCGACTGGTTCACGGAGGCGATGTTGCCTATCATCTCCTCGACGGCGGCGGAGGCCTCGGACACCCCGGCGGACTGCGTCTCTATCATCCGCTCCAGGGAGCTGATGTTGCTGGCTATCTGGTTGACGGCTCCGGCGGTCTCCTCAACGCTCGCGCTCTGGTTGACTATCTGCCGGTGGACGCTCTCTATGTTCGCGATTATCTGCGTGATGGCCGCCGCCGTGTCCTGGGCGGTCGCCCCCATGTCCTCTCCCGCGAGGCTCAGCGTCCCCTTGGTGGACTGGAGGTGCGTGACGATTCCCTGCAGCTTCTCCACAAAGCTGTTGAAGCCCTTGACCACGTCGCCGACCTCGTCGTTCGTCGCGTCCGGGATGCGCTGGGTCAGGTCCGCGTTGCCGCTGGCAATCCTGGTGATGGACTCCTTGACGACCTTGAGCGGCTTGAACAGCATGGTCACGAGCAGGCCGACGACCACGGAGGCAATCAACGCGATGACTATCGTCAGGATGATGATGACCCGCTTCATTGCAGAATGCCCTGCGAAGTAATAGTCGTGCGGCGCAACCGAGAACACCGTCCAGTTGCTCCCGGGGACTTTCTGGTAGGACGCAATGAGGTGGGCGTGAAGGTTCGGATCCACGAAATCCTCTATGCCTTCCCCGCCCTCAAAAATATGGTTCAATACGAGGCCCAGGCCGGACTTGTCGTCCAGCTCACCGCCGGAACCGTCGCCTTCCGCACCCTCGTTCGCATTCGCGACGGTGGTGCGCTCCTTGTTGTTTATGACGGAAGGATGCATCCCCCCGCCCAGGTCAATGTTCTTGATTATGTCGTACAGGGCGTTGTCCTTGACAAGCATGACGACCGCGCCCATCGGCTGCCCCTGCCTGTTACGGACGGGGACGCTGTAGCTCTGCAGGATGCCGTTGACGGCGGGGCTGAACAGGGGGTCGGAGACGTATTCCCTGCCTGACATCGGCTCAGTGAAGTAGGCCCGCTCCTTCATGTTCAAAAGCCTTCCGTCGGCAGTGATGCAGTTGCCCTCCCGGTCATAGAAGGCTACGTTCTCGTACTTCCCTCCGAGCGCGGAGACGATTCCGGCGAACAGGCGGCTTTTCTCCTCCAGGGAGATGCCCTCGTCCTTGACCGCATCCAGCTCGGCAAGGAAGCGGAGCGACGTCAGGTGCCGCTCGTTCGTGGCCTTTACCTGGTTCACGACATCCTCCGTCACCGCGGAAAGCTGGGCGTGGACGCTCTTGGTCAGGCTGTTTGATGAAATCTTATAGGCCAGGGTACCGACCGTGACGGTCGCGACAAGGACGACAGCGAGCACCATGACAAGAAGCTTGGCTGTCAGCGAGACCCGCGCGGAAGATTTAGAACTCATAAGTAACTCCTATTGCTCCATTATACTACAAGTATACTACAAGAATTCCCAGCTGACAATACCAATCCGGACAGGCAGGCGGATGCCCAAGTACAGAGCCACAATCGGTGCCGTCCGCTGCCGGAGCGCGTCCCGACCGATTCAAAAAAAGTTCATATATTTCAATTTTTTATGTTGTGTACCCAAAAATATCGTGGTATAATGATAAATATGAATACGAAAATCACGGTAGTAAAGGACTTCAAGAAAGGGGAGGTTGACCCCAACCTTTTCAGCTCTTTCATAGAGCATCTGGGCCGCGCGGTGTATACCGGCATTTACGAGCCGGGCCATCCCGAAGCGGACGAACAGGGCTTCCGCAGGGATGTCATCAGCATGGTCAAGGATCTGGGAGTCTCCCTGGTCCGCTACCCGGGCGGCAACTTCCTGTCCGGCTATGACTGGCGCAACGGCATCGGCCCGCGGGACAAGCGGCCCGTCAGGCTTGACCGGGCCTGGCACACGATCGAGCCGAACGAAATCGGCATTGACGAGTTCTACGACTGGAGCTGCAAGGCAGGAACGCAGATTATGGGCGCCGTCAACATGGGCACCGGCACGCCCCAGGACGCAGGCGACCTGGTGGAATACTGCAACTTCCCCGGCGGAACGTACTGGAGCGACCTGCGCGCCGCAAACGGCCACAAGGCGCCCTACGGCATCAAGACCTGGTGCGTCGGCAACGAGATGGACGGCGACTGGCAGATCGGCCACCTCGACGCCGACGCCTACGGAAAGAAGGCGCGCGAGGCGATGAAGCTCATGCGCTGGACCGACGAATCGGTCGAGCTCGTCGTCTGCGGCAGCGCCTCGCCCGCGATGCCGACGTGGCCCGAGTGGGACCGCGTCGTGCTCGAGCACACCTACGACCTCGCGGACTATCTCTCGATCCACCGCTACTACGAGAACCCGGGCGACGACGACGACTTCCTCGCCTCGCACCTCGACATGGACCGGTTCATCGAGAT
>CACYDQ010000315.1 GCA_902773215.1 uncultured Spirochaetaceae bacterium
AAAAACAAGCGTTCCATTTTTTCCGTTCCGTCCACAGTTCCTGTCCAGGCAGCGGAGGAGGAGACGGCCGTGGAGGAGACCGCGGCGGAGAGCGAGGAGGTCATTGAGATTGCTATCCAGCTCCCGCCGGCCGATGAGGAAGGACTGCTTGTGGGCGAGGCACCGCAGCTGGAGGAATCCCCCGCCATAGACTTGGACTGGAAAGGTGAGATCATCGAATACTCCGCGGGTGAGTTGCCCGAGCGCAAGATTCTGGAAATCTGGGGTGCCGACCATCCTTCCGCCGTCAAGTACCGGGACCGCTATGTCAACGGACAGAACAAGAAATGGCTCATCGAGTCCCTGGAACGCTCCGTTCCCTACCGCCCCTACATCGTCCAGAAGCTTAAGGAAGCGGGCCTGCCCCTCCTCCTGCAGTATCTTCCCATCGTCGAGTCCTACTACAACCCCTATGCGGTCTCCTATGCCGGCGCGACCGGAATCTGGCAGTTCATGACGAATTCGATGGGTTCCCGCCTGACCAAGAACACCTGGTACGACGACCGCCGCGACCCCTGGAAGAGCACCGACGCGGCTGTCGCCAAGCTCGCCGACAACTACAACTACTTCGGCGACTGGGCCATTGCGATTGCCGCCTACAACTGCGGGGTGGGCGCGATGAACAAGGTCGTCAAGAAGAACAAGGACAAGGACTTCTGGTACCTTGCCGAGAACAAGCTCATCCCCGCGCAGTCCGTCGAGTACGTCCCCAAGCTGCTTGCAATCGCGGACCTCATAGAGAACGCCGAGTACTACGGGGTCACGGACATAGCCGAGGCTGCCGCGCTGGCCGACATGGACCGGGTGGACGAATACGACTTCCTGAAGACAAAGAAGATGTACAGCCTGGAGCAGATTGCCTCCGTAACGGGTGTGGCACATTCCACGGTCCGATCGCTGAACCCCTCGCTCCTCCGCAGCTGTACCCCCGCCCGCGAGGAATTCTCCATCCGACTGCCCGCCGGGACGCTCACCGAGGAGCTGACCGAGGAGAGCCTGAACGCCGCCCTTGCCGCCCTCGGCACGCCCGCCGACGCGATTGTCTACACGGTCAAGGAGGGGGATACCCTCTGGGGCATCAGCCGCCGCTACAGCCTGTCCGTCAAGGATATCTGCGATGCGAACGACATCCGGGAGAAATCCATCCTCAGCATAAAGCAGAAGCTCATCATCCCGATATTCGATTAGGATTCTGCAATTGACGATAATCCCGTTTCCGTATAGAATGGAATAATGAACATAGTTCTTGGGGTGTCGGCCTCAACCGGAATCGGGATAGGAAAGGCTTTTGTCCTGCCCGAGGCTCAGGAAAGGATAATTCCGAGGCGGGCGATAGGCGAAACAGAGATAGAGAACGGCTGGACTCGCTTCACCGATGCATGCTCGCAGGTGCAGATTCAGATTGACACGCAGCTGTCCGCTCTTCCCAAGGACAGTTTGCAACACGTCCTGTTCGAGACCTACCAGCTCATGCTCGCCGACCCCGTGTTCACCCAGGAGCTCCGTGAGCTGTTCATCGCCGAGCGCATAAACATCGAGTACGCGCTGGAAAAGAAAATCATAGAGTATGCGGACCGCCTCCGCAACAGCGGCAACGACTACCTGTCCGAGCGCGCACAGGACATAGAGGACGTGTTCGGCAAGGTGCAGGACTGCCTGGTGGGTTACCACCCCTTCAACATCGAGGAAGTCCCCGACAACGTCGTCCTCGTCGCCTCGTCAATACGGCCGAGCGACACTTTCATCCTGAACAAGCGAAAGATTCTGGGGCTGGCCCTGACCGAGGGCGGGACTTCCAGCCACGTCGCCATTCTCGCCCGCAGCTTCGGCATCCCCGCCGTCGTCGGCCTGGAGAAGGTCGCAGAGCAGGTCAAGACGGGCGAGGACGTGATAGTGGACGGCATCCTCGGCGAGGTGGTCATCAGCCCGGACGCGCAGGCGGTCGCCGACTACAACAAGCGGGTCGAGAAGGAAAACGCCTACCTCCGTGTCCTTGCCGAATACCGGGACAAGGAGGCGAGGACCAAGGACGGTACCCTCTTCAAGCTGATGGCCAATATCGGCACACCGGAAGAGGCGGACACCGCGCTCGCCGAGGGGGCTGACGGAATCGGCCTTTTCCGCACCGAGTTCCTCTTCATGAACGCCCTGTCGATGATAGGCGGGGCGGGCAGCATCCCCACATCGAACTCCGTCACCGAGGACGCGCAGTTCGAGGCATACAAGTACGTCCTCCAGAAGATGGGCGACCGTCCCGTCACGATACGTACCTTGGACGCGGGCGGCGACAAGCTGATTGACATGAAGAATATGCCCGACATCCACGAGCACAACCCCCTGATGGGGCTCCGGGCAATCCGCCTGTCCCTCTACTATCCCCAGGTGTTCCGCACCCAGCTCCGTGCCCTCTACCGGGCGAGCGTCTACGGCAACCTCCGCATCATGCTCCCCCTGATTACCGACGTGGCGCAGGTGGACACCATAAAGGGAATCGCCCGGGGCGTGCAGCTGAGCCTGAAGGAGGAGGGCATCCCCTACCGGGAGGATGTTCCCATCGGCATCATGGTGGAGACCGCCGCCGCCGCGATTACCTCTGACTGCCTCGCCAAGAATTCCGCCTTCTTTTCGATCGGGACGAACGACCTGATTCAGTATACGCTCGGAATCGACCGGGAAAACCCCACGGTCGCCCCCCTCTACAACGAGTACAACCTCGCCGTCATCCGCCTGCTGCACCTGATTATCCACAACTCGTGGAAATACGACGTGCCGCTCTCCGTCTGCGGGGAGATGGCGGGCCGCAAGGAGAGCGCGATAATCCTCGCGGGCATGGGCATACGGACGCTGAGCATGGCTCCCCGGCAGAT
>CACYDQ010000316.1 GCA_902773215.1 uncultured Spirochaetaceae bacterium
CGAGCTTGTTGCGGGGCAGCTCCACGCTGATGTTCTTGAGGTTGTGCTCCCTCGCCCCCTGAATGACTATCTTCTCCATGATATTCCCAGTATACCGCAAAGGGAGGCTTCCCGCAAGGGAGAACACAGGCTTGCTCAGCCCTTGCAATGCACGCAGGAATCGGGCTATTATAGCAGATATGCGGTGTCCTTCATGCGGAAGCCTTGACGACAAGGTGATAGAATCCAGAACGATGGCGAACGGCGAGAGCATCAGGCGAAGGAGGGAATGCCTTTCCTGCGGCTACCGCTTCACCAGCTATGAGAGAATTGAAGAAAAGCCCTTCATGGTCATAAAGAGGGACGGCAGGCGGCAGCCCTTCGACAGGGAGAAACTTGCCAAAGGAATAGACCGCGCGCTTGAGAAGCGGCCCGTATCCACCTCGCTCATAGACCAGATTGTCACCGAGATTGAGGACGAGGCCTACAGCCGGGGAAAGACGACGAGGGAAATCTCCACGTCCGACCTGGGCGAGATTGTGCTGGCCCGGCTGAACAACGTGGATAAGGTGGCATACATTCGCTTTGCGAGCGTCTACAAGCATTTCAACAATCTGGACGAGTTCATCCAGGAAGTCAAGAGCGTAGGAGGCGGAAATTGAGCGCAGCGCAGGAAGTCTTTCCCGGCTGGGAAGGGATGATGTCACCACAGGCCAGCCCAGCGTCTGACGGACAAGGACAAGCGGGCGGGCTTGAGGACCTCATACGGAACGGACTTGCGGATCCCGGTGGCAAAAGGATAGCACACCCCGCCCGGCATTTTTCTTCCATCTTGAACCAGATTGCCTTCTCCGGCTTGGAAAAACTGGACTCCTTCGACAGCCTGCTCGCCCCCTTCGTCAGGGAGGACAGCCTGTCATTCCGCGAGATCAAGCAGGGCCTTCAGGGGCTGGCATTCGCCCTCCTCTACCGATCCAAGGAAAAAGACCTGCCCTGCATGAGAATCGGCCTGGATTCCGTCTGCCCGGACAGGCTCAAGGAGGCGAAAGCCGTCGTCGCGGGAAAAGACCTGCCCTATTCATATGGATCCCTAGCAAACGAGGCGGGCGAGGTTTCCCGCGCAATACGGGAAGTCCTCGACGAGGGGAACGGAGAGGGAGAGCCGTTCAGCTGCATCGCCACGCTCGACGGGGCGGACTCAGGCTCCTGGGACGAAGGCCTGCCCCAAGGCATAACGTACGAGATGTTCACGATGAAAAGCTGCAAGAAATGCGCCGCCATCCGCGACTTCATGGGCCTGTCGCACCTGGAGGGCACGGAGACGGGAGTGGACAGCGACAGGGGATTCGACCGTGCGTCCGAGGCCGGTGTGTTCGTCACCCCCACGGTCATCTTCTACGACAAGGACAGGGAGGAGCTCGCCCGCGCCCACAACGTGCAGGAGCTGGAGTCCGTGCTGGTCCTGCTCAGAAACCACTGAAACCTGCTTTTCATAGATAGTTCCCCACGAGGGAACGTATTCCCGCAGGGTCTCCCTGCTCCATACGTTCCCTCAAATGCAACAGGTCAAAATCAGATTTCTGTGTACAGGCATAACAGCACGAAGACAAAAAAAGCCTCCCGGAAGGGAGGCTTTTCAGTGCCAAAGATCAGAATCGAACTGATGACATAAGGATTTTCAGTCCTCCGCTCTACCAGCTGAGCTACTTCGGCAAGTCATTCAAGCAAGTATACTTTACAGTATCCTTTTTTCTTTGTCAAGCCCCTTGTTTCACAAAGTAACCGGCAAAGGCTCAAAAAACTATGGTGGCAAGAGGGATCGAACCTCTGACATACGGAATATGAGTCCGTTGTTCTACCGACTGGACTATGCCACCGTGATGTTCAGTAGCATATACTCTTTACCCGCGAGTGTCAAGAGCAAAAACACAATTTCTTGTAAAAAAAATATTTTTTCCCAAACGAAACGCGCTCAGGCCTTGCAAAATCAACCCGTCCATGCACGAAACCAAACCTGCCCGGGGATGTGGGCAGGAACGGGCACCCGCAGGACGGGGCCCATTCGCTTATGACGGGGATCTTATATCCGTATCTTCTTCTTGAGCCCGGCGTAGTACTCCTTGCGGAGGGACTTGACCTGCTCATCCTTGAGGTAGTCGTCAAAGTTCATCATGCGGTCAATCACCCCGTTGGGCGTAATCTCGATGATGCGGTTGGCAATCGTCGAGATGAACTCGTGGTCGTGGCTGTTGAAGATGACGACGCCGGGGAAGCGGACCAGGCCCTCGTTCAGGCTCTCGATGGACTCCAGGTCCAGGTGGTTGGTCGGGTCGTCCAGGATAAGGACGTTCGCGCCGGAAAGCATCATCTTGGACAGCATGCAGCGGACTTTCTCGCCTCCGCTCAGGACCTTGACCTTCTTGAGGCTCTCGTCGCCGGTAAAGAGCATCCTTCCGAGGAAGCCGCGCACGTATGCGTCGTCCTGCTCCTTGGAGAACTGCTTGAGCCAGTCGGTGATGTTCAGCTC
>CACYDQ010000317.1 GCA_902773215.1 uncultured Spirochaetaceae bacterium
AAAGTCTGCCTTAAGCTGCTGTCGGCTTGTGCGTGATTTCAAATCCTTAAGAGTAAAATCAGAGGAGTTTACAAATGCCTGTCCTGCGACAGAGCAGAGAGCAGGTTCAATATCAACACTTTTGTCATCAAGTTGCTCCAACTGCTTTCGCATTGCAACAACTTTATCGTGCACTGGCTCCAAGACAGCATCAAAGCGGCGTATTACAAACATTGGGAGAATGATTTTTCTGTAATCTCCAACATCATAAACATCAACCAAACAATCTGTTGCGATGTTCCAAATATGTGCTCGTAAAGAATTATAAGTAGACTGATTCAATTTCTATAACCTCATGAATAGTATTATATGTTTTAATAGTGTCAACGAATATCACTTCACTCGTTCTTGTTTCGTTCCTTTTGGTTTCCAAGAGGCAACGCTACATCTTTGTGCTTCTCTTTGTGTAAATTTGTTCCATCTTTTCCCGGCCAATACATCCCCTTTCCGTAGGGCCGGCAAAAGACCGCCGACAGGGACCATGGACGGCGCACCCTGCCGCGCACCTACGTGCCTCACAGCCAACCCTCGCCTAGCTTTCTTCTATTATATCCACCCCGGCAGAAAGGTCAAGGAGATGTTTCCTTGCTGATATTTTCGGAAAGACCTTTTTCTATTTCTTCAATAGTCGGAATAGTGCCTTCAACTTTCTCAGGATACAGCTTTCCTAGCTCGTACTCCGAGATTCCCAATGGCTGGCTGCTGGATTCAAGCGAATACTGCGCGATCAAATTGTCTTTCTGCTTGCAGACCAAAAGCCCGATTGTAGGGTTGTCACGCCCTTCTTTTCTCAAAAGATGATTGCACGCCACAACATAACCGCCCAGTTGACCAGAATCGGCAAAATCAAATTCGCCGATTTTCACTTCCACAACCACATAGCAGGAAAGCGTAAGGTTATAAAACAAAAGGTCAATGAACTTTTCTTTTTCGCCAATCTGCAAGCGGTATTCCTTGCCCACGTACGCAAAACCTGTCCCCAGCTCAAGCAAGAAGTTTGTGATATTGTTCAGCAAAGCGTCTTTCAGCTTTCGCTCGTTGTATCTTCCCGTAATCCCCGTAAAAGCAAAGTTGTAAGGGTCTTTTGTAAGCTCCTGCGCAAGCTCACTTGTTTCTTCGGGAAGCGTGTTTTTAAAATTCGTCAAGGCTTTTCCCTGCCGCTCGTAAAGGTCCGTGCTGACATAGTTCAAAAGCATGTCGCGGCTCCAGCCGTTCAGCAAAGTCTGACGGACAAAAAACAATGCCTTTTGAGCTTGATTCTGAAATTTGTCAATCAAAAGCCTGTGATGCCCCCACGGCATAGAGAAAATGTCTTTTGCAAATTGCTCCACAAGTTGTGGAGCAATTGAAGTGTCTTCCAGATACGGCTGATACAGAAGATAAAAGTTTTTCATGTACAGAAGGTTTGTCGGCGAAAAACAGGTTGCTTCTGGATTCTGTGATTTTAAGTCCCTACTCAGATTTTTCATAAATCCAGAACCCCATTTGCTTTCGGCTTTCATGCTCACTATATCTCTTCCCAAGCTGTAATAAAAACGAAGCATTTCGCCATTGACTTTCAATGCAGCTTTTATCTGGCTTTTTCTGTATCGAGAGGAAAGTTCAGAAATCCATGCTTTATACTCTGTGTCCAAAATCGTTATTGTTTTTGCCATTCAGCCTGTTATCCTTTCCGCCATGCCATATAACTTTTCCGGCCACTACATCCCCTTTCCGTAGGTCCGGCAAAAGCCCGCCGGGCATAGCTCTCCCCTTCGCGGCCCGCGCCGTTAAAAAAAGAAGCAGTATGGACGGCGCCCCCTGCCGCGCACCTACGTGCATCACAGCCAGCCCTCGCCTAACTTTCTTCTATTATATCCACACCGGCAGAAAGGTCAAGGAGCGGATTCCCCCGGGCATCGCCCCATTTCCATACACGCCATGGCTCGTTTCTATACAGGAAATGCTCCGTTTCCATACACGAAACGTTTCATTTCCATACACGGAAGGGAGCGTTTCATAATATGAAAAGAAAATTTTACATTTTTGTGAAAATTCTTCCTGATTTCTATTGACTTCTTCCCATATTTGTAGTACTTTGTCACTGGATGCGGATGCCATACGCATCCACGGCAGGCCCGTCGGGTCTGGTGGGAAAAATTGAAAAGATGCATATGGATGGTTTAATGGTATGGCAGAGGTAACGGAATTCGGCAAATTCCTCAGGAAGATGAGGATTGACCGCTCCGAGCGATTGGGAGATATGGCAGGCAAGCTGGGCGTGAGCTCGGCATACCTTTCTTCCATAGAGAACGGGGCACGCGAGATTCCAGAGGATTTCGTGGCAAAGATTGCCACGGAATATGAATTAGATGAAGCTCAGACGAATGAGCTTGAGGAAGCGAAAGCCAAGGCAAGGGGGACCGTGGACGTGAAATTCAGCGAACAGAGGTCGCAGGCAGACTACGTGGAGACCGCAGTCATGTTTGCCCGCGATTTTTCCAGGCTTAATGCCGAGCAAGTTAAAAAAATCAAGGAGCTTTTGAAGGAATTCGAGGGCTCAGGAGATTACAGAAATGGAAGCGACGGTATATGACGAGCAGTTGGCAGAAACAATAGTCCTCTCGGACGAGGGGAGGAACAAAACCGCATTCTGGATTCGCCTTCTGTGCGACTGCCTCAGCGGGAAGCGCAGCTTTGATCCCATTGACGTGATGGAGAACGTCATCCCGCTGTTCGACCCGAGCTTCAACTACCGTGTTCTCGAAACATGGGAGTGGAGATGGGGCGAACTGCTTCCTGCATTCTACAATGCAGAGAGCAACGAAATCGTCATACGGCAGGATGTGTACGACGGGGCGATCCGGATGAACCCGCTGGACGTGATAACGGTGGCGCATGAAGTGGTCCACTGCATCCAGTCCATCATGCTGCGCTTTCTGCGTGCCATTGACTGCGTTGACTTCACGACGGAGCTTTGCCGGGCGAACTCAAAGGAACTGGAGCATCACGAAATCCAGACCGACGTAATCACGGCCCTGGTCCTGTTCCCCGACCAGCTGGTGAAGGGGCTGAGCAAGGAGGAAATAGAGCGGAAGTACTTCATTGACCCGCTCATGCAGCTCCTGTGCGGCATCATAAGGATGGCCGGAAGCAAGCTGCTTGAGTTCCTTGACAATATGCAAACGATGAAGGAGGTGGAACGATGCGCTGTATGATTGCCCGTCCCCTTGCAAAAAAGGCCTAAGGCTACTTGCAATAGCCCTAAGCCCTCAAACACAGGCACCGGATGAACCAGCACCAAAGCACTTCGTTCATTCTACTGCCTTCTGTGTTTTTTTGCAAGGGAAAATCCGCACGTACAAAAATTTTTTTGGGAATTCCGTACGGAATTCCAAATCTCTACCGGTATGCTACTACCGCAAAAAGCAGAAGGAACGTATTATGAGCAAATTCGAAAACATATCGACGCTGCAGAACAGCTCGTCGATTCTGAGCGTGACCTTGCACGAGAACAACTTCACCAAGGACGGCACGTATTACGCGACAGTGAGCCGTAATACCGCGACATTCAAGAACATCCTTTCCGAGGTCGCGGAGGACAACAAGGGAATGGATCCCTTTATGCTCCAGTTTGCGGCAATCCTCATCCAGAAGAAAATCCTCAAGCTGCTGGAACAGGGAAAGGCCGTGAACGTGCTTGACCTTGGCACGCTGTACATCGCCATGAAGTGCAACGCCAGAGGCAAGAGCGACATCTCGGAAAACGGAAACTTCTACATCAAGTTCTCGCCGTCCGCGCTCTCGAACAAGGCCATCGCCTCGCTGAGCGTTGACAAGGTTGTGTTCGCCGACGGAAGCCCGGAGATTACCGTCATCACCGACCTGGCGACAGGAAGGACGGACAGCATCCTTTCGCCGGGGAACCCATGCCGCATACAGGGCGGCAGGCTGAAAATCGGCGGGGAAAAAGGAGGCATCTTCTTTGCCCCCGTCGATTCAGACGG
>CACYDQ010000318.1 GCA_902773215.1 uncultured Spirochaetaceae bacterium
CATAGGATTGTCCATGTCGTTACGGAACTGCCGGAATAAAACCGAACTGCTTTTGCCCGTTGAGTAAAATGTCAACCGACAGTTTACCCCAAGGGGTTTCTGTCGTGTTATAACAGGAATATTCACATATTGCAGGAAAAATATGGAGGTTTCTGTATGACTTGTAGGGAAAAAGTGTTTTCGCTCTTCTATACGCTTAGGGATGGATGCCGGGCCAGCTTGCTGGTGGCATTCCTTGCGTGCACGGCCTGTATGCTCGGCTCATGCGACTATTGGGGCGAAGACTGGTACAGGGTTCATGAAAGCGAGAGACAGTCGGAAGGTACGACGGCTGGCAGCTCAGGATCAGACTCCGGTTCCGGCAGTTCTTCCGTGGCAGGGAGGCAGCAGCTGGTATATACCAGCACCGACAGCAGGAACGGCTATTTCAACGTGAACGGCGGGGAATACAGGACCTGCACGGTCTCTGGCGACAGCAATGGCGGTACGGTGACGTTCTCCAATGGCACGTCTCCAGATCTGACGGGAAGCTTTGGTCAGGAAGTCGCGGCAAAAGCAATTCCCGTCGCGCTGTCTGCTGCGTTTGTCGGAGATGGCATCATACAGGGAAGGGGCTGGACTATTACCTTTCAGTACCCAATTTGTTGTACATATACGGCGTTTATTGGCAACTGCTTCATCTGTATAAAGGAGGTCTCGGAGAACGGTATTGAAAAGATGTTCATGGGCGGGGATGGTACGGTCATAGTCCCTGGAAGCGCAGATGATCCTTTCAGCGGAAATCAGTATTATGCTTTTTATTTTGAAAATGGCGTCGTATATTACGGTGACATTGGTTCAAAACGCTCTCATAACAATGAGTTCCCTATTTATGAATACATAGTCAAGGAAACAGATGACGGCTATAAGGCTTTGTTCTGTTTTAGCAGCTATAGATACGAGAGCGGATTCTCCCTCATGCAAAATGCGGTGCTCCTCCTGAGGAGCAAGGATGCTGATGAAGCACTGTATTATGCCGAAATCTATTCAGTAGTTGATGGAAAGGTCTCGTTCGGGGATACCAAGCTTTTCGCCTCATACTGGGAAAAAAAGCTGTAGTTGCAGACGGAAGATTTGATTCGTACAATGAATCTGCTGGAATTAACAAGAACGGCCCACGAGGCAAAAAGTCAACTGGCAGTTTACCCCGCGGTAGCTTCTCTGTGTTAGTATCCTCTTGTAGCCTGTGTCGGGCTCAGGAGGATAGCGTATGAAGAAAAGAACAGCGATTCGCGCGGTCATGGCGGGAGTGGCCGCCCTTTTGATGATGTCGTTCACGTCATGCAGGTCAATGATGAAATCCTTGGCTGTGGAGCTGCTGGAAGCAAACGGCCACTATGACATATTGTATTCGGCAAGCAGTCCTGCTTCCGCCGGTTACAACGAGCCTGTCTGCAGCCAGTACGCCGGCAGTGAGGCCGGTCTTTTGGACTCGCAGATAAGCTGGGTGTGGCAGCAGTGCGCGCGGGATGGCATACGGGATTACGACGGAAACGGCGTGGTGAACTGCTGCGACAGGGCGACGGCATTCTGCATCAAATGGAGGCGGACATACGGCCGGAGCGTCAGGCTGTGCCAGCAGCAGACGTTCCAGATGAATCACATGTACGTGCAGCTGTATGTCTCCGGTTATGGCTGGTGGTCGGTGGATCCCTGCTACACTGCGTCCGGGACCCATGACATGAAGATGGTCTGGGGCAGGAACTATTGCAGGGCGTATGATGTCTCCGACGCCTACTGGGTGAACTATTTCTCTCAGTATATCCGCTAGGGGGAGTTCCGGGATGCAGAGATCTTTCCGGCATAAAAGTCGCCCGGCAGTTTACCAGTTTTTTTGTCAATGTGGTATACTCATTGTATGAGAGATAAGGAAAAGAACGGGGATGGAAAGATGACCGTGGAATATCGGAACGTGACGGTAAGGACGGATGGCGGACAGCTGAGCTGCTACATGACGGACAGCTCCGGTCTTTTTGCCGAGGAGCTATTCAGGCTTGGCTATAATTTCTCCGGGATAGATTTTATGCAGATGCTACGGCCCCTGCCTGAATCGATGAAGTCCATTCTGGATCGGATGGACGAGCTTTCCTGCTGTCTTGCAATTACGGGCTATCCTGTCCCGAAGGAGGGCGGGGGCCGCATTGTCATACACCGGAGCGGGAAGGGGAACCTTTCTGTTCTCCTCAAAGCCCTGCGCGGTGATAAAATCAAGGATACCGGGGGCAATTTCTATGAGACCCTCCGCGGATACCGGGAAGGCCGGGGCATGAGCGAGGTGGACCTGTACAAGAAAGCCGGGGTGAGCAAGCAGGCCTTCTCCAAGATTCGGTCTGGCAAGGTCTGTCCCAAGCGTGAGACCGTGATGACCTTTGCCGTCGCCATGGACCTGAGCGCAAAGGACACGGAAGTCCTGCTCTCTTCGGCGGGTTATTCCCTGCGGACGGAGGATGCTGTTTTCGTTATGGAAAAGGCCGTCGGCGTCCTGAGCTCTATGTAAAGTCCGCCTGGAAAGTGTCATCCGGGCTTGAAAAGTCCGCTTGTCTGTAATAATATGTTATTATGTCAAACGATACAAAGAATTCCGTGAAGATTGGCTTGTATTTGCAAGGGAAGGCTGAGGACTGCCTGAAAGGGGGCTTTGACAGGGCAATGACTACCGTTCGGGAGTCCGACATAGACATTCTGGTTTTGCCGGAGTTTTCCCACGTCCCCTTTGAGGAGGACTTCCACAAGGCTGACCTCTTGGACGAGAGGCAGCTTGAGGATATATATGGAAAGACGCTGGAATTCAGCCGGGACATTGGCCGGGCGGTCGTCATCTGCAACAACGACAGGAAGGGCATGATTGTATGCATCTGGGCCAATGCTTTTGCGCGGGATGGCGAAACCCGCTGCAAGAATTACATCAAGCACACGATGACGGGCTGGTCCGCCTGCCAGCTGACTGACTACCCTTCGTATGCCGAAGAGGCTTTCGCCCCGATTCTCTACAAGGGGCACAAAATCGGCATGACGGCATGCTATGACTGCAACCATGCGATGTTCAGCAG
>CACYDQ010000319.1 GCA_902773215.1 uncultured Spirochaetaceae bacterium
GATTCCCGTGTAGACGACAATCTTTCCGCCGGGCATGCACCATGCGTTGACGGTGTCTTCCTTTATGACGTTCACCTGCCAGTCCCATTTGAGGGCATCCTCGCGGAAAACCCCGGTCTGGGCGATGAGCTTCTGGGCCACGGACTGGACGCGGTTGTAGACGGCCTTGTCCGTGTTGAGCGTCCCGGCATCCCCGGCTTCCTTCAGGACCTGGGCGTACTGCTCCTGGGCCTGCTTGTCCATTTCCTCGGCAGAGACGAGCATGAGCTGCTCGCGGTCAGCCCCGACGCTTCCGCCGGAGGTAGTGCTGCTCTTGCCGAAGAGCTTGCTGAAGAAGCCCTTCGCCGACACCGGGGCGGTCAGTGCCGCCGCCAGAAGTAAAACCGAAATATATTTATGTAGTCTCTTCATACCGCTATAATAACAAAAAAACAGGGATTAGGTAACTGCCCCTTCCCTACTTTGCAGCCGCCCGGTAGAGGGGGTAGACCGTCTCGGAAATCTCCGTCAGGTTCTTGATGCGGCTGTCGTTGGACGGATGGGTGGACAGAATCTGCGGGACGGAGCCTCCGCCCAGCTTGTTCATCTTTCTCCAGACGTTGACCGCCTCGTGGGGGTCGTAGCCCGCCCGCGCCATCAGCTCGGTGCCCATGTTGTCCGCCTCGGTCTCGCACTTGCGGCTGAACGGCAGGGTCAGCCCGTACTGCACGCCCAGGGCAAGCGCGAGGGAGCCAAGGTCGCCCAGCCCCGCAATCTCGGAAATCAGGGAGACGCCGACATCCGCAAGCACCTGCTTGCTGGACTGCTCGCGGCTGTGCTCCTTGAGCGCATGGGAAATCTCGTGCCCCATAATGGCGGCCAGCTCCCCGTCTGTCAGCTGCAGGCTGTCGATGATTCCCGTATAGACGACGATCTTCCCGCCGGGCATGCACCATGCGTTGACGGTGTCCTCCTGTATGACGTTGACCTGCCAGTTCCAGTTGAGCGCATCCTTGCGGAAAACCCCGCACTGGGCGATGAGCCTGCGGGCAATATTCCTGACCCGCTCGGTGGTCGCATAGTCGGGGTTGAGCGTCTTGTTCTTGCGGGCTTCGGCGATGACCTCAGCATACTGGGAGTCCGCCTGCTGGTTCATCGCGGCCTCGCTGACCAGCATCATCTGGCCTCTGTCGGCCCCGACGCTGCCTCCGCCCGTGGTGCTCGTGCAGGCTGAGAACGCGAACGTCGCAAGAACAAATGCAAAAACCTTGAAAATCTTCTTCATGGCAGAACTCCCTTTGTAACTAAAACATCTCAAGCCCAAGTATAGTACAGATTACGATTCCCTGTCCAGCAAATCCTCGACAAGGCGGCGGAATACTTTCTTCTTGACGTGCATCCCGGCCATGTACAGGCCGCGGAGGGGGGTGCTGTCGAGCGACTGCTCTATCATCTCGTCAGTGATTGCCTCGCGGGCGGCCTCGCTGTCGTTCCTCTTCTCCATTACTTTGGAAAGGAATGCCTTTATCACCTTGCGGGTCTTCTTGTTGCCGAGCAGGTCGCCGATCGTCGTGTTGGGGCCTATCTCCACGGGGAGGCTGACCGTTGTCTTGAACACGACGGGGGCAACGGCCCTTATGTCGCGGCTGGAAGAGCCGACCTGAATCTCGTAAGTCCCGGAGGGCGCGTACCAGTCACCGAGCGCGGTGTCGTAATAGGCGAAGCTCCGTTTGTCCAGCGTGAACTCGACGCGGACGCTCTCGCCCGGCTTGAGGCTGACCTTCTTGAAGCCTTTCAGCTCCTTCTCCGGGCGGGGAACGAAGCCTGTCTTATCGGAGACGTAGAGCTGCACGACTTCCTTGCCTTCCACTATGCCGGTATTCTTTACTGTTATCCGGGCCTTTACCTGGTTCCTGCCCTTCTTGCCGTCGGTGATGCAGTCGCTGTTCAGCTCCAGGTCGGAATACTCGAATGTCGTGTAGCTGAGCCCGAAGCCGAAGGGGTACTCTACCTCCATCTTGCGCGTGTCATACCAGCGGTAGCCCACAAAGACTCCCTCGCTGTACTCGCAGTTCTGCGTGTCGTTGGCGAAGGTCAGGAACGACGGCGTGTCCTCCAGCCTGAGCGGGAAGGTCTCGGCAAGCTTTCCGGAGGGGTTCACCTTTCCGGTCAGGACATTGACGACCGCCTCGCCGACTGCCTCGCCGCCAAGATAGGCCTCGACGATGGCGGACACCTTGTTCCGCCAGGGCATGACGACGGGCGAGCCGTTGTGCATGACGACGGTGACTTTGACCCCTGCATCCACGAGCGCGTCAATCAGCGTATTCTGGTTACCCGGCATGTCCAGGTGCCTGCGGTCATAGCCTTCGCTCTCAAAGGAGTCCGGCAGGCCCGCAAAGACGACAGCCGCACCGCATTTCTTGGCGGCGGCGACGGCAGCGGCACGGAGCCCGGCGGACTTCTGCCCGTCCCCTTCTTTTTCCTCTATTATATAACCCTGCTCATAGGTGAACTCAGCCCCCGCTTTCTGGAAGGCAGTGAACGCGGACGTGACTTCGATTGAGTTGATGTGGCTGGACCCGCCGCCCTGATAGCGGGGCTTTTTGGCGAGCTCGCCGATGAGGACGAAGGTGCCCTGGGCGGGGAGGGGAAGCATGCCGTCGTTCTTGAGCAGGACGATTGACTCCTCCTCCAGCCGGCGGGCAATCTCGTGGTGCTTCTCAAAGTCGAAGTTGCCCTGCTGCCTGCCGTCCACGGAATCGTAGACCCAGCGCAGGATGCGGAAGCAGGATTCGTCTATGCGCTTGAGGAGCTTCTTGTCCTTGCGGGCGGCCTTGAGCACCTTCTTGTCGTTCACGCCGCCGTGCCCGGGCATCTCCAGGTCGCCCCCCGCCTTGACCCCGGCGACGCGGCTGCTGACCGCACCCCAGTCGCTTATGACGACACCCTTGAAGCCCCACTCCTTGCGCAGGACTTCATGGAGCAGCCATCGGCTCTCCCCGGAATAGACCCCGTTTATCAGGTTGTAGCTGTGCATTATCGTCCGGGGCTGTGACTTCTTGACCGCCGTCTCGAAGGCGGCGAGGTAGATTTCCCGCATCGTCCGCTCATCGCAGTTGGACGAGCAGGTGAGCCTGCGGTACTCCTGGTTGTTCAGAGCGAAATGCTTGAGGGACACGCCGACATTCTTGGACTGCACCCCGTTTATGTAGGCGGCGGCAAGCTCGCCCGCAAGGTATGGATCCTCGCTCATGTACTCGAAGTTGCGGCCGCAGAGGGGGGACCGCTTGATGTTTATGGCGGGGCCGAGAATCGTGGAGACATTCTCTTCCTGGCACTCATCGCCCAGGGTCTCGCCGAGAATCCGCATCACGTCCGGGTCAAATGAGCTTGCCGTCGCGCATGCCGCCGGAAAGCAGACCGCCTTGATGCTGTCGTTCTCGCTGCCGCCCTCGCAGCTCTCGTCCTGCTTGCGGAGCCCGTGCGGACCGTCGCTGACCATTATGGCCGGTATGCCCAGCCGCTCCACGGCCTTGGTGTGCCAGAAGTCCTCGCCCGACAGGAGGGAGCATTTCTCCTTGAGCGTCATGTTCTTTACGAGCGAGCGGATGTCGCTGTCCGAGTGCTTTGCCATAAATCCTCCGTTAGGATGCGTGTTATGTGTGCTGTACCAGGTTCACGATGATGTCGGCGGTGCCGTCAATGCCGAAGAGCGAGCTGTTGAGCAGGGC
>CACYDQ010000320.1 GCA_902773215.1 uncultured Spirochaetaceae bacterium
GTTTGTGCAGCCGGTCGTGCAATGTTTCTTCCAGGCTGAACAGGGATGCGGCCTCCCTGTCGGCGAGCTTGTAGCCCTTGCTGTCAAGCTGCCCGAAGTAGGCGAAGAAGCAGTCCTCCGGCCCGCCCCAGAACCGCTTGTAGCGGAAGCGGCGGAGCAGGAGCCGTATGGTGGCGGCCGTGTTCCTGAGCGACAGGCCGCCGTTCCCCACCTCGCATTTCAGCATCGGCGGCATAAGCCGTTTCGCCCAGTCAAGCTCCGCAAGCTCCTTGTTGTAAAGGCTGCAATCTATTTTTCCCCGCTCGAAGGTGTTCATCCATGGAGCACCCCAGTAGTCGTATCCGTAGCCCTCAATCAGTTTGAGCAGGTAAGCGGAATCCCGCAGGATGAGGGCATCCGGCTGGACTATGAGGATATACTTGAAGAATATGAACCTTGTGTAGAATCGTATGCTCAGCAAAAGCTTGTTATATGCAAAGAGAGACGCGAAGCTGGCGGGGTTCAGGAACAACGTTTTCGCACCAGACAGGTCGCCGTAAGCGGTCAAGTCCAGCCCCTTCGGGGCAATGAGGAATACTGCCGTACCACGCATCTTTTCCATGGTGTTCCGTATGGAAAAAAGCTCCGGCTCCTCCGGCTTTGATTTATATATGGGGATAATAACACACAGTCTGTGAGATTTGTATTCTCGCTTGTACTCCACCAGTTGTTTATTATACAGCATTGTAGGACAAACGTCAAACACACGCATTGACGGCGGCGGGAGGTCTACAGTATACTGTCCGCATGAGCGAGAGACGGAAGCTGCCGATTGGCATTCAGACATTCGAGGATATCCGCAAGAACAATTATGTCTACGTTGACAAGACCGAGTTTGTCGGAAAGCTGGCATACAATGGGAAGCCCTACTTCCTGAGCCGTCCGCGCAGGTTCGGCAAGTCGCTCTTCCTTTCCACGCTCAGGAGCTACTTCGAGGGGCGCAGGGACCTGTTCGAGGGGCTGGCCATCTCCAGGACGGAGACCGAATGGAAGCAGTACCCGGTCTTCCACCTGGACTTCAACGTGGGCGACTACACGAGCGAGGAGAGGTTCAGGGATACCCTTGAAAAAAAGCTTTCCGACTACGAGAAAATCTACGGCTTTGGCGGTGCCAAAACGTTGGCAGACCGCTTCAGCGACCTTCTTAGGACTGCCCATGAGAAGACCGGCCTGCAGGCGGTGGTCCTCGTGGACGAATACGACAAACCCCTTCTGAACATAATGGGCAACGAGCCTCTTTTGGATGCATACAGGGCTATGCTGAAGTCCTTTTACGGTGTCCTTAAGGGCGAGGACGCGCACATCCGTTTTGTCTTCATCACCGGGGTCACGAGATTTGACAAAGTGAGCATCTTCTCCGACCTGAACAACCTGCGGGACATATCGCTGGCTGAAGAGTTCACCGGTATCTGTGGCATCACGCAGGATGAGCTTGAAAAAGATTTCGTCCCTGAGATTGAGAACATGAGCGAGGATAACGGGCTTTCCAAGGAAGAATGCCTTGCCGAGTTAAAGAAGAACTACGACGGCTACCATTTCTCCAAGAACGTAAAGACTGACGTATACAACCCTTTCAGTCTGTTGAACGCTTTCTCGGAGTCGGACTTCGGCAGCTACTGGTTTTCAACGGGCACGCCGACCTTTCTGACCAGGATGATGCTGGACATACAGTTCGACTACAGGCTGCTGGAAGAAGGAATTGATGTGGACACCCGCTCCCTGGAGGAATACAGGCTCAATTCAAGCGAGCCTGTCCCGCTCCTGTATCAGACGGGTTACCTGACAATCAGAAGCTACGAGAAGGAATTCAAGAGCTACACGATAGCCCTGCCGAACGAGGAAGTGAAGTACGGTATGTACAAGCGGCTGCTTCCGCTCTATGCCGGCTTTCCCAGTGATGACAGGAAAATAGAAATCGTGAGCTTCCTCAAGGAAATCCGTGCGGGCAGGGTGGACGAATTCATGGAGCGGATAAACAACATCTTCGCTTCCGCGCGTTCGCTCAGCGAACGCAACGACCTGTGCCTTGGGCACAGGTCGCAGCAGCCGACAACCCAAAAGCAGTACGAGCTGAACTGTCAGGCATTCTTCTGGCTCATCTTCAAGCTGATGGGCGAGTTCGTCCAGTGCGAGGTGCAGAACGGCAGGGGGCGGAGCGACGCAGTCGTCTGGGAGAAGGACATCATCTATGTATTCGAGTTCAAGATGGACGGCAGCGCGAAGGATGCCCTGGAACAGATAGACAGCAAGGATTACCTGGTACCCTACAAGAACGACGGACGCAAGCTTGTCAAAGTCGGCGTGAAATACTCCAGCACAGACCGCCAGCTGACCGAGTGGATTATCGGATAAACTGCGTTACAGGATATTCTGTACGAGCTTCAGCTTCCAGGGCTTTACGAGTACTGAACGCAACGCAGCTTCATTTTCCTTGCGGAGCGGAGCATCTGGATGAAAGGGGTTAATCTGCTTAAATTCCTCTTCGGTATAGGTTCCCCAGTTTGCAATCTGCTGGAACCATACCTCGTCTGCTTCCATTGATTCTGCAAAACGGCAAAAGTCTTCGAGTTCGCTGATGTTGTCACGCTGTACAAGGAAATGAAAGATGAGTTTCTGTATTTTGTTCGCTAGATGGATCTAATACCCCGACGCTTGCGCCGGTGAGGTTCATTACCCTTAAAAACTTCGTTAATGTTTCCGCAGTCCCGGCTCGACAAAACTACAGGCGGGATTTCAATTCTGACTCGCTTATTCCCAGCTTCTCAGCGGCATCCTTCGTGGTCAGCATTCCCGACCGCACCATTTCGGCATAGGCGGAAATTCCCCCCCCTTAATACCATCCTCTCGGCCTTCCTTGATTCCGCGCTGCCTGACATCGTAATCATGAAGGTTCCATGCCAGATACTCATTCACGAACGTCTGCTCGAATTTCCTTAAACAACCGAGGTCATGCCTCCGTCTGAAGCCCCTCTTCCTTTAGGAGCTTGGTCAGATACTCGCTGTCCATGCTAGTCCTGCTCAGGTCATCAATGCGACCGGACGCAATCATGCGTTTGGCAAGCGCAAGTATGTTGTTCTGGCCGCTTATAAAGCCGCCATGATGTCCCAAATCAAAGCCTCTTTTTTCTACCCTGTCAAGAACCTCACACATGGCTATTCCTCCTTCCGCCCTTGGCGGTATTTGAACTTCCTCAAAACGCCTGTCTTTCTCCAGCTCAGCAAGCCGTTCCTGTAACCTGGCATTCTGATTTTTCAGCTCTTCATTATGCTCTCCCCGCAGGAGTTTCTTGATTAACCCGCACATATTTTGCCTTATTTTTCCGCAGTAAAAAACAGAGCGTTGTTCCCCATAAAACCTTGGGTTGTGTCATGAGCGAGCGTTACAAAGACATTCATAAACCCGGCTTCCCTCAGATCCTGAAGAATGTCCCAGCCAAAATCATTTATACATAGGCATCCCCCTTCTGGATTTACTGGGTCTCCATGATAGCACGGCTCCTTTAAATGAAGGATCTTCCCATCCTCCATTTTTGCCCTGATGACAGTATTATCCGCGTTTGCATGAAATGGAACATGAAAAATGAACCGACCGCCCAGTTTTAGAACGCGGAAAGCCTCGGCGAATGCTTTTTTATAATCAAATACATGCTCAAAGACATCGTTCGATATATACATATCCAGCTCGCTGTCCTCGAATGAAAGGTTCGTGACATCTTCATGGCGGATGATCTTTCTCCGTTCGTCATTTTCAGCAAGAAATTCTGAGCCGATTACATCGGGAATGAATTCCTGAATTTTCTTAAAGAAGCCCGTAACATATTCGCTCACATAAACTCTCATACCGCTTCGATAGAAGTTCTTCACGGCATTGTACATTATCCGTTGCCTTCCATTCTGCCAGCAGGTTGGACAAACCATACCTTCATTAAGACTTGTATGCGGGTTTGCGTCAGTCCAAAAATCAACAGCGCAATTGCAGGCCATGCAGAATCCTCTGTATAGAAAATTCTCTTTCTCATTACCAAAGCGAATCTTTGCAAGAGCTAACATCTCAGAATCTTTCTTAAAACTTTCAGCATGACTCACGCAAAATTCTTCATATTCTGCCCTTGATTTGAATTTTCCGGTAAAAGAATCTTCTCCTCGAAATGCGGAGAGACGTTTAGTCAGTTGCTGGAAGTCATCACAAGGTTCAACAGAGATATTTTCTGAACGGCTTTTCTTACGTAACACGATATAATCCGACCATTCGGCGAGCAGCCACAGTCCGTAGGTCGTAATCTCCTGGTCCTCATTTGCGAATCCATAAGAAATAAGTTGCTCAGCGAGAAAACTATTAGAAATCGTACCTGATGCCACAAGCTCAAACTTCGTATCAAATTGACCGTTGAGAAATAAATTTGAAAGCTGGGTATAGTTGTAAGGATGGATATGCGTCTTGTCGTCATAGAAATTCATTGTCGATGCTTTGAAGCCATATCTCATGAAAGTTTCTCTTGAAAGTGTTGCTACCGAATTCTGATTGGGAGTCTCTATGTACATTATTCCACCTTCGGTTAACACCCTGCCCAATTCACTTGTAACGTGTGCGAGGTTCTCCAAATGCTCAAATACATGGGTTGAATAAATTGCATCGATAGAGTTGTCTTCAAAATCCAGTTTATCCGTATTCAAGTTCGCTATGTCAAAACGTTCATAGCGGTCGGCAAATTCACCGCGGGTCAAATCGAGACCGAACATTTTTATGTCGTTCCGGAGTGGAATACGCCAGTCTTTCCAGAATGACAGGCCGCCGTTGCTTGCGCCGATTTCCAAGAAGCGGCAATTTTCCGGGACGGACTTGAAGAATATGTATCGGGGATGGGAAGCCCAATATGCCTCAATCAGCTGATCCCTTGAGAGAGTCACTGTTACATCTGTTCTTACCGCGCTTATATCAGTTATACCTTTCATGCGAAGTCTCCTTTGACGACATTCCATGCCGCTTCCATGCTGAAGTTCTCCTTTATGAATTCGATGCTCTTCCGGCTCATGTCCCTGAGCCTGTCGCCGTCGTCATACAGGCGGAGGACGGCGTCCGAGAATGCTTCTGCTTCATTGTGAATGGCCGCGATGCCCTCTATTCCCTCTATGCCTTCAGCACCGATATCTGTAGTTACGATAGGCGTCCCGTTGTAGAGGGCTTCTACCACCTTCCCCTTCACACCTGCGCCATAGCGGAGGGGAACGACGACAATCCTGCAGGAAGCATAGAGACGGGCAAGTTCCTCTTCTGTCACGAAGCCCTTGAATATGATGCCGTTCCCGTCAAGGGCCTTGATTTCGTCGGGAGCATTGGAACCGGCGATGTAAAAATCGATGGCGGAATTCTTCGCCCTGATGGAAGGGAATATTTCCCGTGCGAACCATTTGATTGCATCTACGTTCGGCGTGTGCGAAAAACCGCCGACAAACAGAATCCCGCTGCGGTCCGCCGCGTTGTACTGCACGCAAAGCTTGCTTGTGTCAAAGATATAGGCATGGATTGCCTTGACATTTATGGAAGGATCCATGTTCTTTATTGCGCGTTCTTCCAGATATGACGGGTAGTAGACGACATCAGACTTACGCATGACATCAAGCTCCATCTGCTTGTCGTGCTCTATGTCTGGCAGAAGGTTCTGGTTGCCGGTCAGCTCGTACTCCCGCTGCATCCTGAAGAAATGGAGGTCATGCCCGTAGTACAGAATTTTGATATTCGTCTCGTTCCGTATGAAGTCAATGTATTTTGCGGTGATGTGCGGCCTGTTCAGATACACGAAATCAATGTGTTTTTCGTGCTGCTTGATATATGAGAGAATGTTATTGCTGTACCATACCCCGTACAGGACTTCGACTCCCATCTGCAGCAACGTTGACATGTACGGTTCCATCTCCCAGCGGGCAAAGTTGTCCCCTACGAATTTTACGCAGTACCCCTGTGCCATGAACATTTTGATGTACTGGAAAGTCGTCTTGGAGCCTGCATCCTTGTCGAACGTCGGTACATAATGGTCTATGATAAGAATGACCTTCTTCCCGTAGTTCCGCTCCCGCGCCAGGAATGCGTCGCCCTCGTCGGAGTACTGCTTCTTCAGCTGCTTTGCCCACTTTGCGACGAATTTATCCCTGTTCTCCACCTGATACTTTTTGAGCCCGCTGTCCAAATCGGTTCCGTTGGATACCCCCTCGAAATGCACGACGACGCTCTGGGGCTGGTACAGCACCTTGTAGCCGTGTTTCCGCACCTCGAACGCGAAGTCCGAGTCCTCATAGTATGCGGGCTTATACCTCTCGTCAAACCCGCCGATCTCGTCCCAGAGCGAGGATCGTATTATGATGGATGCCCCGGAAATGTAATCGGCTTCCTTCACGTAGTTATACTCGGGCAGTTCAGGATTCTTGTCGCGCCCGTAGTTCCAGCCGCTTGCGTCGCGCCAGATAATGCCCCCTGCTTCCTGCAGCCTGCCGTCGGGATATACCAGCTTGGAGCCGGCCATGCCGATCTTCTCGTCGCTTTCGATGAGCCTGACCAGGCTTTCAAGCCAGCCGTCCTGCACCTGGGTGTCATTGTTCAGGAAGAGGATATATTTTCCCCTGGCAAGTTTTGCGGCGCGCTTGCAGTTCATCAGGAAGCCGTGGTCCGTCTCGTTGCGGTTCACGCGTACTCCGGGAAACCAGCTCGTTATGTCCTTGGTCTCGTCCGTTGACAGGTCGTCGCCGATGATGATTTCGTACGCGACCTTGTCTGACAGGGCAAGGATGGAGCGGATGCACTTGTATGTGTAGGCGAACTGGTTGTACACCGGTATGATGATAGACACGAGCGGATTTTCGGATACGGGCAGCTCGTGCACGGTGTAAGGCTCATCGGCAAGGAGGACCGGGCGGTATGTAATTGGCTCGGGGAGCGTCGGGTCAAATTCCGGCTTCTCTTCGGCGGCTTGGGGAGCAGGGGGCACGACGGGAGCCTTCGTGCCCTTGTGGCGGAAATTCCATATCGCGGCCCGGAGCTTTTTGGGAACAAGAAGCCTGTATACCGCGCGGACGCATCGCTTCGTAAAGCGGAGCGGCTTGGTGACCCGCCATGACTTTGACTGCAGGAATCCTTCGATCTGCTCGTTCAGGTCGCTGATTCGTTCGTCCCGTTCATGAATCTGACCGTCCTGATTGCGGAGCTGTTCATCGCGGTTACGGAGCTCTTCATCGCGGTTACGGAGCTGTTCGTCCCAGACGCGAATCTGTGCCTCCAGGGTATGGATCTGCTCGTCCCGGTCATGAACCTGCGCTTCGATATTTCGGATGTGCTCCTGAAAGCCGCATATCTGCCTGTCCAGATCCTGGATATGAAGATCCCTCTGGTGAATCTGTGAGCTGAGCTCTAAAATCTGCCGGTTGCAGTCCTGGAGCAGCCTGTCCTTTTCACTGATCCGCCCGTTGAGTTCCCGCTCGCTTTCTATGAGCTGCGTTATGTGTCCGTTCTTGTTGTTCAGTTCGGCCGATAAAATGTCAAATTCCCTGCTCATATTCCTATAGTTCCAGTTCTCTGTCCTCAGTTTTCGAATGATATCTTTTGCGGCGAAAATTTCCTGTGTCCTGCCGCCAGGTTTCTTGTCACGGACACAAAGCATTTCCTGAAAGCGGGAGGCATACATTTCTTCCGCGCGTGAATTCTCCCTGTTCCTTTCTGCGAGCGTTTCTTTCAGCTGCCCGTATTCCGATGAAATTACCCGGATTGCGGCGGCAAGTTCGTTTTTGTCGCCCGCAAGCAGGTCGGTCCTGCCAATGCGGCTCCGCAGCATTCCCTCAACTTTTTCGGTCATGGAGAAAGACCCCGCGCTTCCGTTTCCCGTGTAGATGAGGGGGATTGTCCCGCACCGCATTGCGGCTATGGAAAGATGCATCCGTGCGCTTATTATATAGTCGAGCGATGAGAGCAGCTCCAGAATCTCAGGATAGGAGATTTCTGACGATACCGTCAGGAAGGAGCCGCATCCGAGCCTTTTCAGGCTGTTTTCTGCCAGAACCTGATATGAGGAGTCGCTCAGGTGTTCTTCCCATTCCCGGATATCATTTGAGAGGAGGATGAAAAACGGCCTGGCCTCTTCCTGCTGGATTACGCGGAGCGTCTCCGTCACGTAGGCTACCCTGTTCTCCAGCGTTTTTTCCTTGTAGAAGCTCATGAATGACTGCGCGGAAAAGTTGATTCCGATGAGCTTGAATCCTTCTTCTCTTTTCCGTGTGAGGAAATCTTTCAGCCGGCAGACTTCCTCGCTTGTTTTTCTCTCGCAGAAAAACGCAAAGTCTGGAAAGAATTCAACCGGACCCCTGACCTGTGCGCGGAAATTCTCCAGCGATGTCTCGTCGCGGACAAAAAAACGTGCGTTCTTGTCGGAGGCTATGTCGTTAAGCCCTGCGATGATCTTCGGGTCAACGTTCGACCGGAACGAGGAGAAGCAGAACACTTCCCCGCCGAGCAAGAGCATCTTTTTCATCGCCTCAAGCCGGGAGAGGCTGTACTCGATGCCGCATGTTCCGTCAATCACATCGGCACCTATGACGATGAGCGTGGACCTGCATTTTATGGCATCGCTGATTTCCTCGTGCGGGACGCAGACCTCGTCTATCCGCTCTTTTATGTCCAGCAAGGAATCCGTGCAGGGGTATATAGCGTTCGGCGAGACAAGCAGGATGTTGTCATAGTCAAGCAGGGAAAGCAGGCCACGGAGCATTCCTTCGTCCCCCTTGCTCCCGCTGCCGTCCGATGCGATGACAATGTATTTGTACGACTGTATCCGGTATTGCCCGTCCACATATTTCTGCGGCAGACTGGAGAACGGCTTGGTGTAAAAGTCCGTCCAGAAAGCGTTTTTGTTTTTAGGCCGCGGAAATGGGGCGTTCATCGTCTTCTGGTTCCGCGCAATGTCCTCCAGATCCGCCGGCAGGCTCTCCACGTCATCCGCCACGCTGTGCCAGAGTTCCAGGGCTTTTGGGGAATGGAGGATGACCCCGGAAATGCCCTTGTCGTCGTCGAATACCTTCAGATTCGTGTTCTCGATTCCCCAGAAATCGCAGAGGCTGATGTCCGCCGTCCGTTCCCTTGTGGCGTAGGGGCATTCGTGGCAGCATTCCCGCAGGGTGAGATCCGCAAGAAAAAGCTCGGTAAAGTCGCTGTCCTCGAACAGGCCCGGGACAGGGGACGCCTCTGCCCGTACTTTGATCCGGGCGTGCCATCCGTCCTTTTTATGGCGGAAGTACACGTTCCTGATGTCTTCTGCCGGAAACGGTATGCGGGAAGCAATGTATTCCCGCCAGACGAGGGGACTGGGAACGCCGTGGCAGATAACTTCCAGGGTAATCAGCTTGTCCGCGCTTATCCCCCTGCATGAGAAGTAGGACTGTACGGCCGCAATCTGGCAGGGTGTCCCGCTGAAAAGGACGCTGTGCCCGCCGGCCACGTCCTCCGCCGCCAGATGAAGGCAGTCGTTCAAATCGCTCTGTACATATTTTGAGCCGTGCAGGGCCTCCAAATCTTGTGCGGTGCCGGCCCGTATATGGCGGACTGAAAACGTCCTGTCAAAGGCCGCCCCATAAACGACCCCGCCCCCATCGACAATCTTCTTTGCAAGCACAGGGAAGATTCCGCCCGAGCTGGAGCTCATGCGGATTTCCGAATCTTTCGCTTTCGCCGCGAACGAAGCGAGGTTCTCTTTCTTGAGCAGGGGGGCTTTCTTTCCGCGCAGATGGCAGACCTCGGCACACACGCCGCACCCAGTGCATTTCGTCCCGTCAACGGCTGGCATAAGGAACCCGTGCGCGTTCTCTGAAAAAGAAATGGCTCCCGCCGGGCACAGCTCGCCGCAGGCACGGCATCCCGTACAGTTCCTTTCGGAGAAACCTGTCGTTTGGCAGACACAAGTTTGTTTCATCATGTTTCCCGGCTCATTTTCTTTAAGAACCTTTATTATTGCTGTTTTCCGGCGAAAAGTCAAGTTCGCCAGGTACCCCTGTGAAAGGCGGCCGGAATATGCTATACTGACGGCATGGAAGGGCGGACGTACCTCGCGATAGACCTGAAATCCTTCTACGCCTCCGTCGAGTGCGTTGAGCGGGGGCTGGACCCGCTCACGACGAACCTCGTCGTTGCGGACGAGTCCCGCACCGAGAAGACGATATGCCTTGCGGTGACCCCCACGCTCAAGGCATACGGGCTTTCAGGCAGGAGCAGGCTCTTCGAGGTGGTGCAGAAGGCGCGAGAAGTGGAGCGCAGGACGGGGAAGAAGCTTGAGTACATCACGGCAAAGCCCCGCATGGCCCTGTACATGGAATACTCCGCGCGTATTTACGGCATCTACCTGCGCTACTTCAGCGCGGACGACATCCACGTTTACAGCATAGACGAGGTGTTCATCGACGCGACGAGCTACCTGCCCCTCTACCGAACGGACGCGCACTCGCTTGCCCGCAAAGTCATAAAGGACATCCTGTCCGAGACCGGCATAACGGCGACGGCGGGGATTGCCCCGAACCTCTTTTTGTGCAAGGCCGCGATGGACATCGTCGCCAAGCACGTGGAGGCAGATTCAGACGGAGTGCGGATAGCGGAGCTGGACGTGATGAATTACCGGCGGATGCTCTGGAACCACACGCCACTGACAGATTTCTGGCGGATAGGGAGCGGAACCGCGAGCAGGCTGGAAAAGCGCGGACTCCGCACGATGGGGGACATAGCCCGCCGCTCGCTCACAAATGAAGAGACGCTTTATAAGGAATTCGGCATAGATGCGGAAATCCTGATTGACCATGCCTGGGGGCTTGAGCCCTGCACGATTGCGCACATAAAAAATTACCGCTCGTCCGCCAGGAGCCTCGGCTCCGGCCAGATACTCCCCTCCCCCTACAGCATGGAAAAGGCCAGGCTCGTCGTGCAGGAGATGGCGGAATCGCTCGCA
>CACYDQ010000321.1 GCA_902773215.1 uncultured Spirochaetaceae bacterium
CGCCCCTTGCACTGTCCAGCAGTTTCCCTCGCTCTTTCCGAAGTCGACACTTGCCCCCAGGAGGGGGATTGCCGCTGCTGTACTCCGGCAATCCGCACTCGGCAGGGGATTGAAGATGTGCGACTCTCCTTCTGCCAGTGCGGCGAGGAGCAGTGCGCGTATGGTGTGGGATTTAGAGCCCGGAACCTGTATATGGCCGGAAAGAGAGGAGTTACTGCTTATAATATCCATGCCGTAAGGCTACCACAAAGCGGGCCGATGGGCAAGGGCGGGGCATTTCCTGTCCAGACGGAAAAACGCCCGTAATACACACACGGCAATCAGGGGCATAGCCGTGTGCCCGGGAGGAGAATTTTGTATCGTGTAAAACGTTCGTTTAGGGATACCCTAAGTTTCTCTTTTTTCCCAAGAAATGCACAGGCCTGCAGAGCTCTGGGTGACCACAAGTTTCAATGAGGACTGTTACGATTCTATTGAAAGTTTGCTTGTAAAAATGTAAAATGAGGCAAAATGTCTGATATCTCTTTTAACCCAAGTGAAAGCAAGCTCAAGCAGATAACCGAGATACGCCAGCAGCTGGCGCTTATCAAGGACATCGATATCCTTCTGGAGAACACCCTGACCGCGGCCAGAAAGATAGCCAACGCCGATGCCGGTTCTATCTACGATTATGACGAGGGCAAGAACCAGCTCAAAATCCTGTACAGTCAGAATGACACCCAGCAACGTAAGCTTGCCCCGGGCGAGAAACTGCCGTATGTCTCTTTTATCGTTCCGGTTAACGCCCGTTCCATATCCGGTTACAGCGCGCTCAAAAAGGCGACCGTCAATATCCCTGATGTATACAACATGGACGAGTACATCACGGACGGGGATGGGCTGGTCAAGAGGCCTTACAACTTCGACAAGGTGAACGACATAACGACCGGCTACCATACCCAGTCCATGCTGACCATGCCTTTCTCCCTGTCCAACGGGTCCGTTCCCTGTGTCATGCAGATAATCAACGCGATGGACGAGGAGGGCAGGGTGATTCCCTTCAGCAAGGAGACAGAGTTTTATATCTCCTACTTCGCAGAGAGCGTCACCCAAGTCTTCGAGCAGGCGTACTTCACCAAGCAGCTGATTGAGCGCCTGGTCAAGATGGCGAATTACCGCGACCCCCGCGAGACCGGGGCTCATGTGGAGCGGGTCTCAAGCTTTTCCCTGGAGATTTATGACCGTTACGCCGCTAACAAGGATATACCTGAAAAAGAGCGGAACCGCTTCCGCGACAACCTTAAACTCGCTGCCAAGTGCCATGACGTCGGCAAAGTCGCCGTCTCCGACAAGATTTTGAAGAAGCAGGGGCTTCTGACTGACGAGGAGCGGGCAATCATGAAGGGGCATACCTGTATCGGCGCACAAATTTTTACCCCGGTGGAGACGGAGCTTGACAAGATGGCCCGTGATGTCTGCCTGCACCATCATGACCGTTGGGAAGGGGGCTGCGTAGGTTACCCCAAAGACTTCGATTATAATCAGTATGAGGCTGAGACGATGATGCCGACGAATGTGGGGCAGCTTTACTCTGGCGAGTGGATTCCCCTTGCAGCCCGTATCGTCGCGCTGGCTGACGTGTATGATGCGCTCAGGCACAGGCGCTACTATAAGCCGGAATGGTCTTTGGACGATACCCTCCTGGAGCTGAGGAAGGAGGCCGGGCATCAGTTTGATCCTGAGCTTGTTGAAGCCTTTATACAGGTCATAGACCGTATAGAGGCAATCAACAGCGCGATTTCGTAAGAGCTGGTTATTTCTTCTCCGCCATCTTCTTGATGGCTTTGAGCATGTCGTCCACCTCGTTCTTGTTCAGGACGCGCATTATCCTTGTCTTTATCCCGTCAACTTGGAAGGAAGTCTCCGCGCTTCCTGCGTCGATGACCTGTACGAAGGGGGTCTTTGGGTTGCCTTCTGCGACGTCGACGACCTGGGCTATCTTGCCGTTTGAAAGGTAGACATAGACCCCTATCGGATAGAGGGAAATGCTGTAAAGCAGGGCCTTTGTTATCGTGTCGTCATACTGGCGGTTGGAATTGCGCACCAGCTCTATCAGGGCCTCGAACGTGGACCTCTCGTCCCTGTAACCACGCGGGGCGGAAATAGCCTCGAAGGAGCAGGCTATCGCTATGATTTTCGCATATATCGAGATTTTGTCACCGGTCACGTGCCTGGGGTAGCCTGATCCGTTCATCCTTTCGTGGTGCTCCAGGACGGCGAGCTGTATGTTCAGCGAGAAGTTTGCCTGTTTGAGGATGTTGAAACTGACGATCGGGTGGGTGTTCATCATGACCTTCTCCGGCTGGGAGAGGGCCTTGTCGTTCATGTAAAGCTGGGGAGGCAGGAGAATCATGCCAATCTCATGCAGCATGCAGGCTGTCGCAAGCTCCAGAAGTTTGTCTGCCGGGAATCGGAGTCTCTGGGCAATCGCTATTGCCACTATGGTGCTGCGGAGGCTGTGGTTGACGATGAAATTTGGTTCGTTCATCTCCGGCGTGGAGATTATCCTGAGGACATGCCTTCTGTTACTACGGACGAACTCACAGAGTTCGGCCATTTTCTGGTTTATCTCCGCTGTATTGAATGCCTTGTTTGTTGCATAGAAAGTATAGACGGAACTTATGTAGCCGGCGAATTCTTTGTACGTTACCTTTGCCTTTTCGTATTCTTCGCTGCTTATTCCTGCTTGCTCGGCGGATTCGTCTGCGTTTTGCGTTTCTGAGGCTTGTGCGGCAGCTCCGGCATCCATCTGCTTGACAGGCTTCTCCTCATCGTTGCCCATGAAATCGTTGACATCTACGGTCTCGGTTTTCGCGTCTATATCCGTCGCCGCTTTGTTGGTCATCGTCTTCGCGCTAGCTCCCGGGGCTGAGGCTTGGGGGGCGGGTGCGCCCATGATGGCTTTGCCGGATGTGTACACCTCTTCAAAGCCCCAGTCAGAAAGATCCTTTAATTGGTCTTCGGTGAAGACGCAGCCGGAGGGGAGCAAAAGAAAATCCTTGTCCAGCATCACGTCGGCTG
The DNA here is from genome assembly GCA_902773215.1 of uncultured Spirochaetaceae bacterium. Lineage (GTDB taxonomy): Bacteria > Spirochaetota > Spirochaetia > Treponematales > Treponemataceae > Treponema_D. Next base: position 3,061 of record CACYDQ010000321.1, read on the forward strand.
AGAATTTCTGCTCTGCAGTAATCGAATTTGTTTTGACAGCGTTCATACTTTCCCCTTTATCTTTATCGGCAAGAAATCTTCATATTATAAGTTATAGGCCTAAAAAGCCCTTTCTTTTTCCTTGCAGGAAGTTCTGTTCCCTTATGAATCATTACAGAAATATTCTATATCTAAAGCCCGGTTTTTGCAAGTATCCGTCGTAAGCTTTGGAGAACGTTAGCTTCGGGCCGTGTTTGAGAAATTCGGTATCAAAGTTTCTCTAAACCATTTGACAAACTACGAATATGGAAATATAATAGGCGTTATGATAGTTTAGGTATCCCGATTTTTTCTGCAAGGGGAAAGAGTGGGGAAATCCGGCTTTCATGACGATAAGTCAAACAAAGGTGTTTTCCAGTTAAAAACGGGGGAACAGTGATTTCAAGGAGATTTGAATGAAAAAGGGCG
>CACYDQ010000322.1 GCA_902773215.1 uncultured Spirochaetaceae bacterium
CACACGCGCCATTGTCTTGAAAATCATAGAGGGTATTGACAACGGCCTCTGGCCAGACGATTCCATCTTCCGCGACATCCGTCAGAACAAGACGACCATCTTCTTTAAAAACACGGTCTCCGGAGAGAAGGGAGCACATGTCTATTTATTACTCCGGCAAAGTGATGACGTCCTCAAGGACCTGGCAGAGATAACCTCCGACCCCGACTTCGAGTCCATGATGGCTATCGCGAAGGAGATGATCCAGCAGAAGCGGGATGATGAGAGTGACTTCCAGTTCAAGAAAGCCATTGGAAACCACATCGAAGATCTTCTCAGGAAGCGCTTAGGCGATACTATCAATAGTAATGATTTCCGTTTCCCCGACATACAGAACGGACAGGACATCGTAGTGTTTTATAAGGAGAAGCCTATCTACTATGTTGAAGTTAAGACCAAATGGAACTTCAACACGAGCGCCTATATGAGCAAGAATCAGGTTTTGAAAGCCTGCGAGGAAAAGGATCATTATGCTCTCTGCTGCGTTGACCTTACCAAATATGGCCTCCCGGACAGAACATACCCCGAATCACTTGACAGAATTCTTGATCGGATTAAAATGAAATTCGATATTGGTGATAGTCTGAGTTCTCTCATGAATCCCAGTTTTAAAGCCAGCAGTTCCGATCCAGAGAACAACATCTCGATAGATGGTGATTTTAAGGCAAGGATCCCGGCAGGAGCATTCCGGAATGGCGACGCCTTTGACGCACTTGTCGACAGAATTCTAGAACAAGCGAAAACGTTAAACTAGGAAATGAACGAAGCAGCGCAGCCATCAAAGGTTGCGCTGCTGATTATTACGGGATATGTTACCAGAGAATGTAATTCTCATTCCTGTACGACTGCCGATGCTGATCTGCGCCAAAGTAGATCTGCTCTCCTGCTTCATTCCGATACCAGCCAAAAGCAGAGTGACTGCCAACGAGATAGATGGCATTGTCAACGCCTAAATCAACCAGCGCTGAGGCAAAATCGTGCATGGACTCATCCGTCTCGCTGACGGCGACGAAGATCTGTCCGTTTCGGTCGCAAAGAGCTTTGCGCATCGTCTTGTTCTTAATCTGGGCATTCTCTTCAATAACGCCATTCTTTACCAAAGAGAACTGGCGGAAGAAATACCCGTCTTTCTCCATCGCCTCTTCGAAGAGAGATGTGCTCTCTGCTACGCCTACAGACACCTTTCCATCAATAATCGCACAATAACCCGCTTTCGGTGTTCCTCTTGCGATAAGTTTTCCTTTCAGCACAAAAGATCCCAAAATCTCACGATTGTCGGCGCGTATATCAGCAGCCTGAAATGCCATAACGGCTTCGCGCGTTTCTTTGTTCGGCGCGCCGACGGTCAAAACTGGAACGGCTGTGTTATGTGGAATGTAAAGAGACAGGACTACATCGTTGATGGTCGTGTCGAGTTTTTCGGCGAAGGCGGGCTGCAGGCTATCGACGACAGACCCAAGTGCTTTCGGTTTAACGACGAGGGCGGCCGGCTTCGGAGGGATGGGATCAAAGACTCCCTCAGGCGGTTTCGGCCCCTTGGGCCAGAAAAACCAGATGGCTCCTCCGAGCAAAGCGACAAGGATCAGGGCCACCCAGCCCACCTTGCGCTTCCGCTCAGGGGCACTGAGCGTCGATGCCGGTAGTGTCCGGTGTTGCCCGATCACCCGGAACTCGTCGTCCCGTATGTCATTCAGTTGATTCACCATTGCTTTGTATGCTTGCCTCCAGATACGACTTGAACTTGATGAGAACCTCCCTGGAGGCTGACAGGTCGTGGTAGCAACCGTTGCAGTCCGACAGGACAATCCGCTGTCGCGTCGTATCGATGGAGAAAATGAAATCCGTGTTGATTACCAGGCCCCGGCCCAGGCGGATGAAGTTACTTCCCTCATCCCCCAGCTGGTCGCCGATCAGGTCCTCGATCTGGCCGAGCTGCATGGACACCATCGTCTTCCGGTTGTCCTGCGTCACCACCGTCGAGTAGTTGCCGTCGGCTGCCACGTAAACGAGGCGGTCGGCGGGGATCCGGAAATGTTCCGTACCCTTGGATATGACGATGGTTTTGCTCATGGTAACCCAATCTCTACAAATTTACGAGAAAAATACGTGCACCGTACCCGCCTTTCGGGCAAATGTATGAAATCGTCATTTAGTGTACGAACCGACTCCCCTATTGGCCGTTCATACAGCCCGTTTTGGACTTCGTACAAAGGGCCGATAATGCTTTGTCCAGCCCTCGAATTTTTTGGAAATTTGTACTGCCCTGAAAGGCAAAATCACCATGAGAACATACAGCACAACACACCTTGGCCATTTGGTCATGGCGGCCCGAGACGCCTCCCTTCTTCGCGAAATTCCAGTTCGCGATAGCCACGTATTTTTGTCAGCAAATCCCAATTATCACGCCTTATGAATAACATTTTCAGCCCCGACGAAGTCACCATCGTCCGCAAGAAAGGTGACAACTTCATGACCCAGATCATCAACACCTTCCCCTTGCTCTCCGGCGGGGTGACCGACCCGGCCAGCGTGCGCCGGAACGTTATCGCCCGGCTGCGCAAGGACCCGTCCGTCATCTTCGTCCTGGAAGGCAAGGACGGCGTCTGCGAGGAAACCGCAAATCTTCAGGACGGATTCTCCGTCATGGTCAATTTATACGAAGACGCAAGCAAAACCTCAAGCCTGGAAGCATTTCACAACGGCAAAGTTGTCTACTCCGTAGCTACTCGACTGAATGAGTATGAGGAGTTCGTGGACAGCAAGGGCATTACTCTTACCGATGATATCGAAGAACTTCTCCTCTGCATCGAGGACAAGGACTATAGCCTGTTCGAGGACTTTGATCCGGAGTTGGCCGAGGTGGGAGAAGAAGAAATTGTGGACGATAACTTCTGCCTGTTCGAGGCGGCCCAAGCGCTGGCGGAGAACGGGTACGAGAACGAAACGATATCCGTCGAAGCGTTCAACGCACCCGTCATGTTTGTCTACGAGAACGACGTCCTGCTGCTCGGCGCAGTTCACTTCCAGGACAGTTCGATGTACCTCGACATGAAGCGCGTTCCGATGGACCTGGAACCCGATCTCGCGCAGGACATTCTCCGGAAATTCCGGCAGGAGGTCAAAGGCATCCAGGTCATCGAGTGGGAAGACGGATCATGGTCCTTCCGGCACAATCTAGGCTGGATCTACAATAAGGAACAATTCCTTGAGCGCCTGGCCGAGGGCATTGCGGCCCTTTCGGCCGCATCCGACTGGCTCCTCGGGCAGGAGGGCCTGCTCTGCGACTTCAACGGCGAGCGCGAGAAGCGCTACCTCTTCATTCACGAGGTGATAGCGGAGTTCACTAAACTAAAGGATCTCAAATACTAAAGCCCTATGAAGCTGGTTTTCAAAGACGGTATCCAGGCCGAGGTCATACGCCTGGCCTTCCGGGGCACCTACGGCAGCTCCCGGATGTATGAACTGGAAGAGACGCTGGACAATATCCGATCCGAGTGCCGGAAGCGGATGACGGACTTCCGCAGGAACGCCGACCTCCCGCCCTATGTCTTTCTGGACCCGGTCCAGATGGACTGGGCGGAAGGGGCCGGTCCCAAGAGATGGACGGACGCCGAGATCCTGCCACTCTACCACTATACGATGCGTGTGCATGCAGGCAGCAAGCATCTGCACCTCGACTGGTTTGACGACGCTCCGGCGGATGGCCTATCGTTAGAAGAGATGTTGGCACGCGCCGCTTCCGTTGTCGAGTTTAACGAATACGCAAGACCCATCCTATGAAAAGGAAAGATTTGACCATCAACGACCTCGGCCTGGCTCTCCGTGAGCTGGGTTACTCCCCTGTCGTCTCGTCCCTGGAATCGTTCAGCGTCCACAAGGACGGCTTCAACTACGAAGTCTGCGCCGGAGCGCTGCCGACGGTTTATCTCGAAGGCTCCTTTCCGTTCGACTGGTTCGACACGGACAAGTTGTACCAGAACCGGCTGATCGCCATGAACATGGTGAACGCCCAGCGGGACGATGTCACCGTGTACCTGGAACCGGGGCGGGATGAATTCTTCTTCCGCATCTGCTTCCACGCCGACTCCTACAAGTCCTTCCGCGACCAGTTCGAGGAGCAACGCACCCGCTTCGAACTCCTTGCGGACGAGTTCGGGCGCGCCATGGAGCTGGCCGGACGCATAGTGAAGGAGGACGATGACGAGGAGAGTTCCGTCCAGGATTGCGGAGGCAGTCCGCGAAAACAGGCAGTCTGTTCTTAACTA
>CACYDQ010000323.1 GCA_902773215.1 uncultured Spirochaetaceae bacterium
AGGGCCGCCTACCTTTCGCTCAGGCAGAGCCCGCTCAGGAAGAACAAGTACGCCCCCCTCGTCGCGGGCAGGAAGCTGGACCTCGCCATCTACATGAAGGGGGAGACAACGGACTTCCTCGCGCTGACTGACGCGGGCGAGTACTCATGCGTCACGAGGCTCGCCGCCCGCATCCTGCCCTTCGCTAAGATAGAGGGGCTCGATTACGTCAAGGACAGGGACTACTTCATCTACACGTCCAGGGACAAGGACACGGGGGCAGTCACCCGGGTCTACCTGAAAATACGAAAGAACCTGATCGCGGCGAGCATGTCCCCTTCCCTGCTTCTCCGTGCATTCGAGAAGGATTACGCCCAGGAGCACCCGGAGCAGGCCCGGAAGCTGCTTGAGGCGAAAAGCAGCTTCCCCCTCAAGATACTGGTCGGCGCGAAGGAGTTCGCCCGGAAAGCCGTCCCCCCGGACAACATCTACCTGTCAAGCCTCGTCTCCATGCTCGGAGAGGAGGCACGGAGCCTGATCGAATTCAAGATAGACGACGGGGAGGTCAGGCTGGAGGCCTCTGTCCCGCTGGAGGAAAGCGCGGTGGCCGCCTCCCCTCTCGGCCACATCGTCTCCAAGAAATCGTCCGCCCCGTCCATGCTGACACGATTCACGGACAACATCCAGTACTACACACTGCTTCATGCGGGGAGCCTGCCGGAGCTGAAGGACGCGCTCTTCCCGATCATACAGCAGACCCAGGATATCCAGGCGGCATGGGAGGAGGGCGAGAAGTACGCCAGAAAGCTGTTCAAGTCCAGCATCGAGGAGCTCGTATTCTCATGGACAGGGACTGAATTCGCCCTCCTGGGCGTAGAAGGGAGCAGCGACCCGGTGTTCGTGCTTCAGGTCGGGGACGAAGCAAAAAGAAAAGAAGCCTTCGACAAGCTGAACAAATCCCTCCTCATCAAGAACAACAGCAGCCTGATCGTGGACGGCGTGCGGCTTCCCTGCCTGGACATGCCCTCATTCTTCAAGGGCATACTCAAAATGCTCAAGATAGAACTGCCCCGCCCCTACTACCTGGTGCACGAAGGCTACGTCTACTTCTCCGAGTCCCCCCAGAACCTCGCGATTCTGTACGGACGCTACAAGGCAGGGAGCATGCTGGCCCGCAATGACGTGTGGAAGAAAATCTCTGCCGACCAGATGCAGCAGGCCGCGCTCGGCCTCTTCTACAACACGGAGCGGAGCATCCCATTCTTTTTGCAGGGAAACGGGCTCGTCACCAAACTGCTCAAGCTGTACGAGCGGGGACAGGTGAACTTCAGCTTCGAGGACGGGCATCTCAAGGCCGCGTACCATGCGGTGGCGACGAATTCATACAATGACCGCATGCTTCCGGGCTTCCCGGTGGAACTGGAGGAGACCCCCGAGCTGAAGCTGGAGGCGGCCCCTAACGGCAGGACGGTATTCTGGCGGGAGGGGGACAAGGCCGTGAAGTCCTTGGATTTCTCCTCCCTTGCGGTGTCCAAGCTCCTCATGCACGAAAGCTGCCAAATCACGGCAAGCGCGGAGGAATGTGCCGGAGGAGGCATGGTATGGGTGACCGACGGAAAGGGTGCGGTGTACCTGCTCGACAAGAAGCTGCAAGTGGTCCGCCCCTTCCCGGTAGTGACGGGGCACAAGATTTCGGCGGAACCCGCCGCTATCGGCAGGAAGCTCCTCGTCCCGGCCGAAGACGGAACGCTCGTAATCGTGGACGACTCGGGCAGGGTCAGCGAGATAGACTGCCCTCCCGACTGCAACTTCCAGTCTGCCCCCGCCGTCCAGGGAAACATGGCGGCGGTCTACTCCAAGGGATTCGAGGGAACGATATACACGGTGCAGGACGGTAAAATCACGGACGCGGACAGGCCAATGTACGTGGACGGCATCGCGTTCGGCTCCCCCTGCCTGACCCAGGAGGGAGACGTCGTCCTTACGGCAATGATAACGCAGGCAGGGGACTTCTACCTCTTCAGGGACGGGAACCTTCAGACGGGTTTCCCCCTGAGCATCCCCGGCGTGTTCGGCACGAACGTCATCGGATGCGGGGGCGCATGGTTCGCCCTCAGCACGGAGGGGGATCTCTGCAAGATCACGGAGGACGGGGGAAAAAGCAGGATAAAGGTCCCCGACCTGCCCTCGGCCAAAGAGGCCTCTCTGACAAGCGACGGAGAGCGGATCTTCGTCTCGGGCGACTCCAACCGCATATACGCCTTTACAAGCTCTCTTGAAATGGTGTATGGTTTCCCTGTCGCCGGCCGCGGCAAATGCGTCATCGCCGACGTGAACGGTGACGGGAGCAAGGACTGCGTCGTCCTCTCCCTGGACAAAAAACTCTACGCATGGAATTTAAAATGAAAAAGGCTTCTTTCAGGAAATCAAATGTCTGGCTGGCAGCCGTCCTTCAGGCGGCGGTCCTTATGCTTCTTCCCAGCTGCGCGTCGATGCAGCAGGATGTGTCCATAAGCGCGGACTCGGCACGGGACAGTGAGATTGCCTCCGCCGCCGCGCTGGAGCTTGCCCGTCTTGATGCCTCCGTGATCGGCGGGGGTAAGGCGGACGCATCCCGCCTCTCCTCCCTCATGGGCAGCCTGGAAGACCGACTGTCCTCGCCGGAACGGCTGGACAAGTCCCTTGAGGCACGGCTTACCGCCCTTGAGGGGCGGGCATGGCTTCTGAGGGGGAACAAGGGCAACGCGGAGAAGTGCTACGCGCGGGCGGCGGCGAAGGACCCGGACGACAGCGAGGTCATCATCCTGGGACACCGTCTGGGAAAAATCGCGGACCTTACCCCCTATATCTCCGGAAGGGATGACAACGCCCCCCTGATGCTCGAGCAGGCGCTGGACTCCTACAAGGACCGGGGCTACTCGGACGCGGCGGGGCAGTTCGACACGGCCTTCCTTTATCTGGACGAGGATTACAAGAAGCTTTTCGGCGGCCTCAGGGACGAGGCCTGGCAGCTCAGGGGCACGGGAACGGCGGATCCGGGCATTGCCGCCCTCCTCACAAAGAAAGAAATCACCGTACAGGAGATGATGCTGATAGCGCAGGGAACGGGTGATATCCTCAACGTATATACGGCCTCACAGAATCAGGACGGAAAGCTGCTCTTCCAGACCCTCATAAAGGAAGGGCTGATGAACTCCGTCTCGAACGAGCAGTCCCCGACGGCGGCCAGCATGGTGAACAGAAGCGACAGCGGCGTGACCGCCGGGACAAAGGCAACCCGCCTTCTCGCGGCCCGCTTCCTGTGGAATCTCTACTGGCGCGGAGGCGGGGCTGACCCCCAGAAGTATTCCGCAAAATACAGGGCCAGGGGAAAAAGCCCCGTCAAGGATGTCCCCCTCACCAGCGATGACTTCGATGCAGTGCTCGGCTGCGTTGAGAAGGAATGGCTCTCGCTTGAAGACGGCGTGAACTTCAACGGTGACAAAAGTATCAGCGGGGCGGCCTTCCGCGAGGGCGTAAAGAAGCTGGACTAAGACGGGAATCATAAAACAAATCAGAAAATAGGAGAATATATATGGCAAAAGAAAGTTCTGTTTCGTTCGGGCCGCACGACAAGCCCCCTCTCAGCCGCTGGATTCCGCTGAGCTTCCAGCACGTGTTCGCGATGTTCGGCGCGACGGTGCTCGTCCCCCTTCTGACGGGCCTTAGCACTTCGACAGCCCTCTTCACGGCGGGCACGGGAACCCTCATCTACATCCTGCTTACCGGGGCAAAGGTTCCTGTGTACCTGGGCTCGTCATTCGCCTTCATCCCGCCCCTGGTCGCAATATCACAGGCATACGGGGTAAAATATGCGATGGGAGGGGCAATCGCGGCGGGACTCTTCTACTGCGTCGTCGCC
>CACYDQ010000324.1 GCA_902773215.1 uncultured Spirochaetaceae bacterium
CCTGCGCCAGAGGTAGGAGTCGTTGGACTTGAGCCCCGCAAGGAATGCCTCAACCTCGCCGTCGGCCTTGGCGAGGGCGAAAATCCGGCTCTCCACGCGGGCGAGGGGAAGGACCATCCGCTCGTGGACGTTCGCCTTGTTCCTGAGGAAGGAGATTCTCGTCAGGTGGGACTCCAGGTGCCCGCGCGTGTCGGACTGGTAGATGAAATCGAAGATGAACATGGAGGTCCCCGCCCCTTCCTTCCGGTTCTCCGTGGAGGAAAAGGCCTTTATCGCCTCCCTCTCCTCCTCCGTCATGTCAGCGGGGTCAGCGAGCTCCCGGGGGTAGTCGTACAGGACGGGCCAGTAGTCCTCCCGGTTCCCGAGCTCCCCGGCGGGCAGAAGGGAGCCTCCCGCCCAGTAGAAGTCAGCCGAACGCGCTTTGGGCCCCCGGCCGTCCGCGGGAATCGTCACGGTGACGAGCCAGTCCCCCACGTCCGGATCCCAGCCACGCGCAAAATTGATGTCGGGATATGCTTTCTGAAGGCAGGTGAGGCAACGCACGGACAGGCTCCCGTCCTCCTCCGTCAGGGGCTCCGGCTCCGCCACGGTGCTCCCGCCGGGCACAAGGGCTTCCCGCGGGACAAGCCCCTCCCCTCCGGAAGCTTTCGGCTGGGGAGAAGTACCGATGAACTCGGGCTTGGCGGAAAACTCGTCCCAGCCCGCGCTGAAAATCCGCCCGGAAAGGAAGATGATGAGGAACAGGAGCCAGCCCCCCGCGACGATGTCCTCCTTCTTTCTCCGGGGCTTTTCCACTATCTCCTCTTGAGGTAAGCCGCCCAGTAGACGGCGGCGACGCACAGGGCCCCGCCGAAGATGTTCCCTATCGTGACGGGGATGAGGTTACGGAAGAAGAAGCCCAGCCAGCCCAGGTGAATCGCACCCGCAGCGTCGGCGACCTCCGGGTAGACGTAGCTCGCGAAGAGACCGACCGGGATAAAGTACATGTTGGCGACGCAGTGCTCGAAGCCGCAGAGGACGAAGAGGAATACCGGAAGGTATGTCGCGCTTATCTTGCCCGCCATCTCGCTCGCCCCGAAGGAAATCCAGACGGCGAGGCAGACCATGAAATTGCAGAGGATGCCCTTGATGAAAGCGGCGTGCAGGGGGATGGCGCACTTGACGTCGGCCGTCCGTATGACCGCCTCTGAGAGGCCCGGGTACATGTTCAGCGTGCCGCTCAGGACGACCAGCTCCGCGATCAGGACGCTGCCCACCAGGTTGCCCGCATAGGCGAGGCCCCAGTTCCTCAGCATGTCCTGAATCTTTATGCGCTTCTCAAGCACCGGGATGATGACGAGGGAGTTCCCCGTGAAAAGCTCGCCCCCCGCGCAAAGGACGAGGACAAGGCCGATCGGGAACACCAGCGCCCCGACAATCTTGGACAGGCCCGCGGGCTGAACTCCCACGGAGCCAATCGTGCTCCCCAGGGCCCCTATCGCAATGAACGCCCCGGCCATGATGCCGAGCGCGAACGTCTTGAGCAAGCCGAAGCGGGTCTTGCCCACCCCCACGTTTACATAATTCTGTGCTATCTGAGATGGTCCGTTCATAATCCCCTATTATAGCACAAGAATCGGAAATGTGCTAGAATGGCTCCGTTTTTTATTTCGGAAAAAAGCTTCCGGGAAGAGGCTCAGAGTGAGCGGGAGAAGCTTATGTCAGCCGCTTCCAGCGTGTTGTGCTGGCTCAGGAGGCAGGAACGGCACACGATATGCTTGAGCTCCCGGATGTTACCGGGGTACTCGTAAGCGGACAGCTTCTCGAGCGCGGAAGAGGACAAGGATTTTCCCGCTTCCCCTGCGAACTGGCTGGCCAGCGCGGGTATGTCGCCGGGCCGCTCCCTGAGCGGGGGCACTCGGATTGTCACCATGCTTATGCGGTTATACAGCTCCTCACGGAAGCTTTTTTCCCGTACCGCCTGCTCCAAGTCCATATTGGTGGCGAAGATTATCCTGCCCGTGAAAGACTGCTCCTTCAGGCTGCCGACCCGGCGGAAGCTCCTTTTGTCCAGCGCGGAGAAGAGCTTGGACTGGAGGTTCAGGGGCAGCTCCCCGATCTCGTCAAGGAAAAGAGTCCCGTCGCCCGCAGCCTCCAGAAGCCCCATCCTGTTCACGGCGTCCGTATACGCCCCCGAGACGGTCCCGAACAGCTCGCTCTCGAAGAGGTTCGGGGGAATGTCCGCAAGGCTTTCTCCGAGGAAATTTCCCTGCCTGCCAGACCAGGCGTATATCTTCTCCGCAAGCCAGGATTTGCCCGACCCGCTCTCACCGACGAGCAGGAGGTCCGCCCGTGTCCGTGCTATAGTCTTCACCCGTTCAAGGAACGATTCCCTCTTGTATGCGGAGACAGGATCCGTTCCCCCGCACAGGCCGGGAAGATCCGCATGCCTCTTTATTCGTTCCAGCCTTTCCGGCTGTCTCGTTCCGCGCCCCTGCATCCTGCCGTCAAGGACTTCTTGCAGCCCGTCCAGAGAGAGGATGTTCAGGCACACAGCCCGCCCCCCGTAGGATTTCGCGGAACCGGACACTATGCCCGCATCCATCAGCAGGCATACCGTGCAGGAGTCCCCGTGGAGGCTCCGTGCGCTGGACAGGATTGCATCAATCTCCACGCCGCTGAAGAATGCGGAATCCAGCAGCAGGACATCGATGCGGGGAAGAAGGGACAAAATGACCGGGAGGCATTTCTCCTGCATGACATGAAGAGGGCCCTTGCCCTTGAGTGCGAACTGGCAGCTGCGGGCGACAAAGGCAGACCGGGTAAAAAGGTAAAGTTCCATCGCGTCCCGGCCCTAGTCCGTCAGCCGATGCCAGATGAGCATCAGCTTGTAGTGGATGAAGGGAAAAACGAGAAAGCACTTGAACGGGGACTTCAGAAGCTCCGACAGGAATTCCAGCCCCTTGTCGAAGGTCTCCTTGCTGACATGAGCCTTGCGCTCGCTGAAAATCGCGATTGCGTCCGGATAATAAAGGAACATGCTGGTGCTGAAAGACTCCCGCCTGTTGTGGAACCAGCAGAATTTGTCCTTGAGCCCGTCGCTCATGATGACGAGGGAGGGAGAGGACTTCCGCACCGCCTCGGTGACGGCCGCGTCCTCGGACTTGGGGTAGTATCCCACGTAACGGCCGACAATCTGCAGGCTCCTGAAGGTCATGCGGACATTCCGCTCCGCCGCAAGCAGGGTTTTCTTATGGCCGCCGAGGAGGTAGATTGACTTGTAGCGGTTCTCCAGCACGGTCATTATGTTGACCATCGTCTCAAAGGGATTCCATCGGGTCGGGACAGTCAGATTGAGGAAGCGGGCCCCGCTTATAATACTCTTGGAAGTCGGCAGTATCAGGTCTGCCTGCTTGACGGCCTTGGCAAACTCGCTTCTGCCCCGGGCCTTGAGCAGGTCCCAGATGGACAGAAACACGATCTGCTTGGGGCCTTCCTTTTGCATCAGGGAGACAATGGCCTCCTCGAAATCCGCAGGACGGCAGATGTCCACGGGCACGCCGAGCAGCTTTATCCGTTCAATTTCCATATATCCGACTCCACGACCGCGACCTGCAAAGCCGCAAGCCCGTAGAGGGCCGCAGTCTCGCAGCGCAGGATGTTTGTTTGCAGGTGCACGGGGATGAAGCCGGCTCTCCCCGCCCTCTCCAGTTCCGAGGGCGAAATTCCGCCTTCCGCTCCCACCATAACCGCTATATCGGCATTTCCGGAGGCGTTTTTAAGGGCCGCGCACCGTCCGCCGGCCCGGGCAACGGCAGCGTGAACCGGAAGAGTGGCCTCGCTCCGCTCGTAGAGGACGAATGCCAACCCGGAATCCCCTCGCAGTTCTTTCCAGAAAGCGAGGGCCTCGTCAAACTTCCTGCAAGGAAGTATTTCCGTCTGCACGGGGCTGCCGCTCTGCTCCCGGGCCTCGGTGATGACCTTCTGCCAGCGGCTGTCGGCGGGGGAGGACTTCTTGACCGCGCTCTCGACATTACCTTTCTGGCAGAATTCCCCCGCGACGGGTACAATGGAAGAAACCCCGCACTCAACCGCCTGCCGTATAATCAGGTCGAGCTTCGGGGGCTTTGGGACGAGCTGGAAAAGATGGAAGCGGAAACGGCCGGCGCTCTCAACGGGGGCAGCCCCGTTCTCCGAAGAGCTGGCGGCAGCGCCGGCGAGCGAGAGGGTCAGCGTCCTGGACTGGCCGTCCACCCGGGCGACCGTCATCGGCTGCAAGAGCCCCGAGGGCAGGCGGACATGGAGCATGTCGCCTTCCTCCAGGCGCAGGACGGAGGACAAGTAATGGAACTTTTCTCCCATAACCTTGACGCATCCGTCCTTGTCCAGGCCGCATTCGGAAACGAACTGCCTCATTCTGCCTTTGCGGTCTGGTTCTCCTTGGCGAGCCGCTCGGTCTCAAGCTGCTTGAGGTCCTTGGTCTGTGACATGAGGGCATCGTAGTCCTCATCTGCGAAGATACCGAGCGCGGCGTTCAGCTGCAGGTCATAGTCCAGGTCGTAGAGCGGGCTTTTCTGCGTCCGCTGCACCTGGTTCCGCACCAGCTTGCGGATGATGCGGAGGTCCAGCTTGTATGTCTTCTGGAGCTGCTTGGCGTAGCTGGCTATGGCGGCCTCGCTCATGTTCGGGTGTTCCTCCACGTACTTCTCGATCGTGTCTTCGGACATCAGCTTGGAGAAGGCGTCGCTCTCCTCGTCGGACATCTCCGGGGAGGACACCTCCCTGTCCGGGGGAATGCCCACCTTGTCGATGTTCACGTCCGTCGGCGAGTAGTACTTGGCGACCGTAATCTTGAAACCATCGTTGTTGATCAGCGGGGTCGGAATCTGCACGCTGCCCTTGCCGAATGACTTCTCCCCGACCAGGTAGGCCCGGCGGGCATCCTTGAGCGCGCCCGCAAGGATTTCGCTCGCGGAGGCGGAGGCCCCGTTTATCAGGACGATGAC
>CACYDQ010000325.1 GCA_902773215.1 uncultured Spirochaetaceae bacterium
GGCATTCTCCGGCTTCAGGGAAGTCAACCTCTTCCTGCGCGGGCTCTTTCCCCTCGTCGGCTACAAGAGCGGGACGGTCTACTATGAACGGAGCGAGCGGCTGGCGGGAGAGAGCCATTACCCTTTCACCAAGATGCTTGCGCTCGCCTTGGACGGAATTACGAGCCTTTCGGTCAAGCCCCTGCACTTCATCTCGATATTCGGCCTGATTATTGCCCTTATAAGCTTTGTCGGCGTGGTCTGGTCGGTCGTACAGGAGATACGGGGTCAGACTGTCTGGGGCTGGGCTTCGACGACCTGCATCATCTGCTTCGTCTCGGGCGTACAGCTGATAAGCCTGGGAATCATCGGAGAATACATAGGCAAAATCTACATGGAGACGAAAGGCCGTCCCCGCTACATCATAAGTGAAAGGACCTACTGACATGGAAAACACGCTCTCGGAAAGCACCGCCGCACGCTTCATATATAGAAACTGGAAGCTCCTCGCCTCGCTGGCGGCCGCACTCGCCGCCCTGTCCGGATTCGTCCTGCTGCTGCCCCCGGTGCAGACCGGCCTGCTCGGCCTGCTCGCTTCACTCAAGGGCAAGGCCCCCGGCCACCCGGAGCGCTACCGCGAACTGCTCTCGTCGGCGGGCTTCTGTGCCCTCGGCCTGGGCCTGCTCGTGCTTGACTTCATCTATGCCGACGACCGCTCCTTCCGCCTCCAGCTCAAGGCCCTGACCTACCTTGTACCCCTTGGCCTTTTTGTATTCTTCCTCGTCTGGCTCGTAAAATACGGCAGCTACCTGACGGACTCCGACACCGCCTCCGAGCTCATCATCGCCAAGGTTCTGTCCAAGCAGGGCAAACTCTTTACCAAGGACATGTACTATTCCACCGCCCTCCGCGTGGTGAACCAGCAGCTGATTTTCGCCCCCCTCTTCTGGGTCTTCTCGTCATGGTACGTCGTCAAGGTCGTCGGGATTGCCCTGCACCTGGTCGTTCTCTGCGCCTCGGCCGTGCTGGTCGCCCGTGCGGTGGGCCTCAGCTGGCGCTACTGCTCGCTGCTCTGCTCCTGCCTGATGCTGCCGATGTCCAAGATGTACCTCTACATGTCCATGTACGGGCTCTGGTACTCCTGCTACGCAACGACAATCCTGCTGACGGTCGGCGTGGTTTTGTACTGCCTCAAGGAACAGAACAAGCTTAAGGTTTACGTATACTATGTCCTCGTCTGCCTGCTGGCCCTGCTCAACGGCTTTGAGGGAATCCGCATGCTCTTCCTGCTCTACGTGCCCTTTTTCATCGCCGCGCTCATTCTCTTCTGCGCAGGCAGGGGCAGGGCCGACCGGAAGCTCCTCGCCTACAGCGGCGCAGGCGGAGAGGCAGACATATTGATTGGCGCACTCCTGCTGCTGTTTGCATCTGGACTGGGCTATGTGGTCAACGCCGGGCTCCTGAGCAAAATCTACTCCTACCGGACCTGGGCGAGCGAAGAGTTCACAAAGTTTACCATAGAGAAGCTGCTCATCATGGCCAACGGCTTCCTGGACAACATCGGCCTGACGGCGGACCGGCCCCTCATCTCGGAGGCCCTGTTCAGGAACGGGGTCTGCTTCACGCTGACCGGGGGCATGATCCTCTCCGTCCGCCACATACTCAGGAAGGATGGATTCTCTTTCGCACAGAAGGCCCTGCCGGTCTTCTTCATCACCGCGCTGGCCTTCTTCGCCCTGGTCACGAGCTTCGCTTCGATGGGAGTGAGCGGCGGCTACATCCTGCCCATCACGCCGATTCTTTTCATCGTCATCTTGCAGGCCGTGCAGGACATGAAGAAGGGCAAGCTGGCACAGTTCCTGCTCGCGGCCTTCTTCGTCGTGTTCACGACCTGCGGGACGGCAAGCTACAACTTCTACAAGACCGACCTCAACGCGGACAGGAGGCTCATCGTCAAGGCGGCCCTGGAGCAGGGCTGTCAGGCGGGCTACGCCTCCTACTGGAACGCCGACGTGATGGTCGAGCTTTCCGACGGCAGGCTGGACATGTACAGCTGGACCGACACCCTCTTTACCAAGCCGGGGCAGGACCTTGACGACGTGGACGACATCTACCCCTGGCTGCAGGAAGTCCGGCATAGCACCGAGCGGCCGGCGGGCAAGGTTTTCTGCGCATTCGAGAACGGGGAGATGGGCCGCCCCCTGCCCAGCCGCCTGTCACGCGCTGGCGCGACTGTCCTCTACCAGTCCGACCGCTACACGGCCTTCGTCTTTGACTCCTACGAGGAGCTCAAGCGGCAGGGGGCAAAGTAAAAGGGAAAAATGCATTACTGGCCGGTAGGTTTTTGCCGGACGGCATGATACAATTGGCCAGCAAAGGGAAAACGACAGTGATACAGACAAA
>CACYDQ010000326.1 GCA_902773215.1 uncultured Spirochaetaceae bacterium
AGCGCATCGATGGAAAACTCGGGCCCGTCCATGAAGTCCTCAAGGATGGCAGTGCCCGTCCTGGAATAGGAGACGGCAGCCTCCACCGAATGGAGGAACTCGTCCGCGCCCCGTATCAGGCGGCAGCCCCTGGCCCCCATGTTATCCGCGGGCTTCACGACCTTGGGAAAGCTCATCTTGTCCAATCCCTGCTTAAGGTACGCCGCTATGTCCCCCCTTCCGACCTTGACGAAAGAGGGAGACGGAACGCCGGCCTTCTCGAAGCACGAGCGCATCAGGGGCTTGTCGCTCGCGTTGAGCGCAGCCTGGAAAGAGTGCGCCCTCAGGTGGCATTTTTCCGCAACGTATGCGACCGAGGCGGAGAAGTCCGTCCCCGCCGTAAAGACCGCGGCAAGGGAATTTCCCTGGGACAAGGCGAGATTCGCCAGTGCCTCCCTGTCCTTCAGGTCCACCTGCTCAAAGCGGTCGGCAAAGGGAACGCAGACAGCCGAGGGATTCGCGTCCACGACGAGCGTCCTGTAGCCCAGCTCGCGGGCGGCCTCTATGGAAGGACGCTGCATAAGGCCCGCGCCCAGAATCAATATATATTTCTCACCGGCAGATTCGGACATAACTACTCCTTCCTGCAATAAATCTCAAATGTATCCCCAAGTTTGAAGACCCTGCTTGCAAAAGAGAGGGTCTGGGCAGAAAATCTCCGCTTGCTTTCCGGGAAACGCTCAGGGTGGATTCCCGTGGACACGATTTTCTTCACCGTAAAACCATATCGCTTCAATATGGAGACGGCCCGGGACGGCTCCCACAAGGTGTAATGGTCAGAGGGACTTTGCTCAAAGAATGAGTCTGTATTGTACCTTGCACTCACACCTGAAGCCGAAGGCGTACTGAACGCAAACACTCCTCCCCGCTTGACCAAGGACGAGACGGCTTTGAGCACGCCGTCCAAATCCTGGAAGTGCTCTATGACATACCACATCGTCAGCGCATCAAACTTGTCTATCCCGAACTGGGAGCTTATGCCCGGATCCGGGAACGAGGTGCAGATGGCGGGATAATGGAGCTTGCCCGTCACGTGGCTCACCGCGTCCTGCGAGACATCGATTCCGAAGACCTGCCAGCCGGAGTCGTTGGCGGCATCCAGGAAGGGGCCCAAGGCACAGCCTACGTCAAGGATTGTCGGCGTAACGGAGAAATGGTGGCGGCGGTAAATAGAGTCTATGAGGCTCATTCTCCTGACTCCCTGCGCTTTTATGGAAGCAAAGTCCTCCTCGTATGTCTTACCGTACTGCTTCTCGTAGTCCTCATAGAAATAGGCCCGGTTGTACTCAGTCTGCTTTTCGTCCACGGTCCAGGACATATAGAGCATCCCGCACGAGGCACAGCGGCGGAAAGTCCTTGCCTTGTTGCGCGCTACGACCGGATCCTTCTGCTCCGGCAGCTTCCGGCATACCGGGCAGACAATCCGTTTTCCGTGCGAGAGCTCCCTGATGAAAGAAGAAAGGCTTGTTGCCCCGGACTCCGCTTCCTTGGGAATTTCCCCGCAGTCCCTGTATAGATTCCCGGGCTCGGCGAGCAGGGACTTAAAGGCTCTCTCGCTCACGCCGCCACCCGGAATGCAGGCAAAGCCATACTTCACCGCAAGCCGCTCATGCAAAGGTGTCGTCCCAAGCAGTATGACGGCACAGCCCGCAGCAGAGGCCTCGAACGCCGTAAAACCGTAGTGACTGACGACCAAGTCATACAGGCACAGCTGCTCCTTCAGGTTCTCGACGGGACCGGATATGCTCACGCCGGGACACTTTGCCCCGACTGTCTCGCGAAGACTGGCGGCCTTCTCCTCGGAGGAAGCGACGCAGACCACGGACAACCCGCATGAGGCAAGAGCCACCGAGGCAGGCAGGGACAAGGATGCAGGATCCTCACCTCCAAGCACCACGATAGCGCTCTGCAAGGGGACATTTCGCTCTGTTTCCAGCCTCTTGTGCTTGGGGAGAGGAATAAACGAGGGTGCAGATAAGTTGACCTGTCTTCCGTCCTGCGCGGGAGGCAACACGTCCAAAAGATAATCGGCCCAGACCGTATCGGCAGCCCCCTCGTCAATTGCCGCGACAGGGCACTTCGCAGAAAGAGCTGCCGTGAATTCCCCGTCAGAGGAGAATAAGTCAGTCACGGCAAGACTGTAGTATTCGGCATGCTCTATATCCCTCACAATCTGGCTTTCCCGCAGCCCCTTTTCCGTGAATTCCTCCAAGAGAAGAGACAGCTCGTCAAGATTGCCGTCCTCAGGAATCAGGATGTCACCCCCGGTCTCCAGTGCAAGACCAAGGCAGCGGCGCAGGTGGCCGGTACCATGCCCCTTCACGACGCTCGGAATAAAAAGCAGGGGATAGCTGACGGATTCCTTCCCAAGGGCTGTCAGTATCTGCTGTATGGAGAAAGGCTCCTTGACAGGCAGCTTCATCTTGCCGTCTGCCTCCATCACTGCGTCCACAACAGCCTGGGCACGCCGGTAATCTGCATAGACATCGACCGTCGTCCGCAAATCCGGATAATAAAACTCCTTGGGGGCGCGCAGGAAAAGACAGCAGAACTTGTCCGTATGATTATACAGGGCAGGCCCCACATGCTCATGGTCGTAGGGGGAATCGGTCTGCGGCGCGGCGGACACGAGCGAATGGGCATTGAATATCTCCACCCCAGACCCGTGCGGAAGCCCCGTCCATGTTATGTAATCCACGGGGGACGAGCCTTCCCGCTCCCTGTACTCATCGAGCAGGGCTGAAGCCGCCTCATAAAAGAGGAAGGGATTGTCCGCCGTAGCGCGTATGACCACGTCAGCCTTGGAAAGTTCTATCGTCTTGACAAAACGGTCAAGCACATCATCCTTGGAGCCCGCATAAAATGAATAGCCCGCAGCCTTCGCGATAGCTTCCAGCTCCGGCCCGGAGTCCACGTCGGTCGCAAGGTAATATGCGTCGGCCCTGACCTTCTTCATCGCGGCAAGAGTCCACTCAAGAATGCTCCGGCCACCCAGCGGGAGCAGGGCCTTGCGGGGAAGCCTGGTCGAAGAGAGACGGCACTGAACGATGACAACCGTCCTTTTCTTATTCCTATCAAAAATATCTCTGAAACGCATCATTCCTCCCCCTCTTTGCCCCATGTCTCCAGAAGAGAGACCGCATCGGTCTTGAAACGGAAACGGTTCAACTTAACCCAGTCCCTGGCCGCATTGAAAAGCCCGAGCGCCTCATTCATACCACAACGACTCCGTGCCTTGAAAGAAGGAAATGCCGACAGAGGAATTTCCCCGTGATCCCTCCGGAAATCCGGGAGCAGGTTCTTCAGGAAAAACTTCAGATATGATATATCCGCAGTACGGTCGGAAGCCGGAAGCTCGTCAAAGAAGCTCAGGGTAAACGCGGAGGAAAGCAGAATCTTCTCGCCCCAGAGCCAGGCCCTGAAAAAGAAATCTATCTCCTGCCAGTAAGGGGATTCAATTGTATGATCAAAGCCACCAAGGACCTTGAAGCTGGCGACGTTATAGAATCCCGCAAGGTCAAAGGGGTACAGTGTCATCGCTTTATCCACCACGGAAAGGGAGGACTCCACATCAAAGACAGCATTCATCACTTTCGGAGTGAAACGAACGGGAATGCCCTGCCTTTCGTTATTCAGGATCCGGGCCGTGACGCAGAATATACCGAAATCCGACAGCTTCTGGGCGAGCGACCTGGAAAACCTGAAATCCTGGACACACAGGTCGTCGTGCAGCACCAGGGCATACGGGGTATCTATCTCCCCCATCCCCAGATTCACCAGATCGCCGTCGCTCATCCGACCGTGAGCACGCACAAACTTGATCTCCGGGAAGTCCAAGGACAGGCTCTCTGTGTTGAACGCAGGATTCAGTATCTCTACGCTGACAATTTTCTTGAAACCGCAAGCCAGCAGGTTCCTGAGCACCTGACTCCTGTACTGGTTCACCGTCCTCTTTATGACGATGCAGGAAACGTCCATGAGAATACGGGAAGGTTCCTCCATTCCCCCCAATATGGTCACGAAGACCTGCTTTGCGTTAAAAGTTGAAGGTATAGTACTCATCACAGTTTTCGCACTTGCCGGGATACACGCCCTGTATGTGGCTTTCTGCCAAGCTGCCCATCTTCTTCCAGACGGCATCCACGCCCTCCGTGAACACGTTCCCGCAGTCAGCCTCCAGCACAAACTCGCGGCAGGCAGGCACGCTGCCATCGGGCAGAATCATCATGTCGCGCTTGCAGTGCCAGCAGGGCTTCCTCTCCAGGGGAGCCAGATCCGCGCTCTTCAGGTCGGGCAGAAGGCCGCAGTAGGAGTCGTACTTCTGGATTATCAGGCGGCCTTTGCAGGGGGACTCCCCGTCATGGTAGAAGCGGTAGAATTTCTCCAGCTCGGACTCGTTGTCCTTCATCCTGACGAACTGGGGATAGACAGCCCCGGGGAAATACTTCTCCAAGGTCACCAAGGCTGACTTCGCGCTGTCAAAGCTGCGGAGGCCGTTCGCATTGGTAAAAGCGTTCGTGTGTATCTTGCAGTAAGTCTCCTCGGTAAAGGCATCCAGCGACACAATCCAGATGACAGCGGGCCAGCATCCCGTCCTGTCAGGGGAATCTTTCACGATATCCGCCAGTTTCTGTGCGACCGGGGCAGTCAGAAGCGTCCCGTCCGTCTCAATCAGCAGGGACAAGCCCGGCTTCGCAAGTACAGCCTTGACGAATTCCAAAAAATCCGGATGAGTCAGCGGCTCGGAGAAGCCCGACAGTCCGACGACCGCCGTCTCTGAAAGGGAAGCCATTCCTTCAACAGCCTCCCTGAACTTGTCCACAGACATGTCCTGAGGATTCGGATTCTCCTTCTTGACCGGGAGGCAGTCCTTTTTCTTCCTGAATTCCTCCGGGTAGGGGTTGTATACCGTCATCGTCGAAAGGTTTTCGGCAATCTGGATGTTGTAGAATGCAGGAACAGTCCGCTGCACGTCAGGGGATGTGGCCGCAAGCTCTGCCAAAGAGAGCGCGTCAAAAGCGACGCCCTTCTCCGATGCCAGCCTGCACAGATGGACACAGGCTATCGTCGCCGCCCTGGACGAGCAGGAGAAGTCCAGCCTGAGCATACGGAAATCCTTGGGGGCAATGACTGTCTCTATCTCGAAGGAGTTTATATCCTCCCGCAGGACGTTGAAAAGGCTCTCTTTGCACACCCTGTCATTGGAGAAAGATTCCTTCCTGGAAGCGAGCGAGAGCATTATGTTGAGGGCGCCGGAATCGACGGCCTCCGGGGAAAGACCTGCAGGGTAACCGTCCGCGAAGGTATACTCCGACAGGTATTTGCTGTGGTCGGACAGTATGTTCTCGGTCAGGGCCTTGTCCAGGAAGGGCCGGTCCGCCATGCAGTAGACGACGCATGAGGCCCCGTACTGTGACGCAGCCTCCGCCATCCTCTTGAGAAGCATCTGGGTGGACCAGCTTTGCTCCACGATGACGGTGCACCCGTCCTCCATATCCGTCTTCAGGATTTCCCGCCGGACCTTGTCCTCCGTCTGCCTGTTCGCCGCTATGACGATCTTTTCCCTGTCCTTCACGTCCCGTGCCCAGTCCAAGACAAGGGCAAAAGCAGACTTCTCCCGCGCAGCCACCCCGCCCTCAGGGAACGTCGAAAAATCTTTGGGGAACAGCATGTCGAACGCATGGGTCTGGACGAAACCGGCATACAGGAAGACAATATTTTTCATCGCTTTCATTATCGGAAAACGAATGTTGACAATTTACTTCTATTAAGTTAGCCTTGGAGTTGGCATGGAAGACACAGAAGACTATGTTTACACGGTCTCACAGCTGACCGGGCTCATAAAAACGATGCTTCAGGAGACCTTCCCCTGCGTGCAGATAAAGGGCGAAATCTCCAACTTCAAGGCAAACTCCACGGGGCACCTCTATTTCTCGCTCAAGGACTCCGGGGCGCAGATAAGCGCGGTCATGTTCCGGGGCTCGGCCGCCCGGCTCGCCTTCCGTCCCAAGGACGGCATGCTCGTCCAAGCGCGGGGCAAGATAAGCGTCTACGAGCTGCAGGGCCGCTACCAGATAATCATAGACTCCATGAGCCAGGCGGGGCTCGGAGACATCATGGAGATGATAGAGGAGCGCAAGCGCAAGCTCGCCGCCGAGGGCCTGTTCGACAGCAGGAGAAAAAAGCCCCTCCCCCCCTACCCTGCCACGATCGGGGTGGTGACAAGCCCGACCGGGGCAGCCCTCCGCGACATACTGAACATAGCGAGGCGACGGAATGACAAGGTAAACGTCGTCGTCCTGCCCGCCCAGGTACAGGGAGAGGGGGCTGCCGAGACCATCATCCGCATGATAAAAACCGCCGACCAGTACAAGCTCTGCGATGTCCTGATAATCGGACGCGGAGGCGGCTCGCTCGAGGACCTGCTGCCATTCAGCGACGAAGGCGTAGTCAGGACCATAGCCGCCTGCTCCATCCCGACGATATCGGCGGTCGGACATGAGATAGACTGGGCGCTGAGCGACTTTGTGGCAGACCAGAGGGCCCCCACCCCGAGCGCGGCGGCGGAGATAGCAGTCCCCGAGAAGCGTCTGATTGAGGATGCCATACGGGAAAACCGCGAGTCCATGCACGAGGTACTCTCCGCACGGCTCAGAACGGAACGTCTCAAACTCAAGGGCTTCTCCCGGGAGAGCCTGGAGCTCCAGTTCCGCATGATAGAACAGCCCTACCTGCAACGGCTGGACACCTGCAAAAACGCCCTGCAGGACGGAATGAACAAGATAATAGAAGGAAATAAGGCAAAACTC
>CACYDQ010000327.1 GCA_902773215.1 uncultured Spirochaetaceae bacterium
GGGCCGCAGGAGGCTTTCAATGCGGAAGTATATTGACTATATGTGCATCGGGATAAAGGAGCACCTTGCGTACCGGAGTTCCATCTGGGCAACCTTCCTGTCCCGGATAATCTACCTGTACATGCAGTTCTGCCTATGGTCCGCGCTCTTTTCCTCGCAGACGGCGGCGGGCCTTGCGATGGGCAGGGAGGACACGCTCCGCTACGTGATTGTGGCGACCATCATTTCCACCTTCATCGAGTGCGATGCGGTGCAGTGGATAAACAGCCAGATTCAGAGCGGGGACATCGCCGTACAGCTCATACGGCCCATAGACTTCAACGCGATGGTTTTTGCCAGGCACGTCGGGAAGAGCGCGGTGCGGCTCCTGCTCTACGGCATTCCCCTCGCGCTCGTTTCCGCGCTCTTTTTCGGGAGTCCCCTTTGCTGCCCGCCGCAGCTGCCGTTCGCCCTGATTTCCGTCGTGCTCGCGTATCTGATACAGTTCCTCTATTCGCTCATACTCGGGCTCATGGCCTTCTGGCTCATCGTGACCTGGCCGCTGAACATGCTTCTGGGCGCAATCTACAAGCTCCTTTCCGGCTCGTGGATTCCCGCCGCGATGTTCCCGGATGCCCTCAGGAAGCTAAACGCCTTCCTTCCGTTCAGGGCAATCTACGAGATTCCCGTGAGCATCATCACCCTTCCGATGGACGGGAAAAGCATCGTCTCAAAGCTTGCGGTGCAGGCCTTCTGGCTCGCGTTCCTGTTCGTCCTGATGGAAGCGACGTGGAAAACCGGGATAAAGAAACTCGTCGTCCAGGGAGGCTGAGCATGAACCTGTTCAAAATATACCGCCATTTCGTCGCGATATACGTGAAGGGGAAGATGGCATACCACGGCGCGCTCCTGTTCGAGCTGATCGCCAACACGATCCTCATCGGCGTGTACTTCGCGGGCTTCATGGTCATCTTCCATAACTTCGGGAGCATCGCCGGATGGAGCAAATATGAGGTCCTCTTCATGTTCACGACAAGCTGGGTCAGCTACAGCTTCAGCTGCTTTTTCTTCTGGAGCCCGATGAAGGACATGGGCGAGCTTGTGCGGACGGGGAAATTCGACCTGTACCTGACCCGGCCTGTCAGCCCCCTCCTGTACATGGTCCTGCAGCAGTTCCAGTATACCTTCATACCGCGCCTCGTCTTTTCGTTGGGATTCTGGCTCTACAGCATGGGCAGGCTTCCGATTGCGTGGACGGCCACATCCCTTGGCCTGTATGCGCTGAACATGCTCTCCGCCTTCGTGATATTTTCCGCCATCACGGTTTTCACGGGCACGGTAAGCTTCTGGACCATAAAGAGCGAGGAGATTGTTTCCCTGCTGACGAACAACAACTACGGGCTCAAGAACTATACGGACTACCCGCTCCCGATTTACTCCACGGGGATGCAGGCACTCCTGACCTTCGTCGTCCCCTATGCCTTTACCGGCTACTACCCGGTCGCCCTCCTTTTGGGGAAGAGCGTGGGGCATCCGGTCTTGTGCTATGCCCCGCCCCTCGTCGCGCTCATAGCCGGGACTGCCGCCTGGTCGTTCTGGAAGTTCGGGCTCAGGCACTACGGGAGCGCGGGGGCGTGAAGGATTCTTGCGGCATGATTGCTCAGAATTTCAGTTCCATGCTTTATTTTTTCTGCTCCAACAAGATTTCCTCTGCAAGATATGCATCGCTCAAACAATGAAAATCACTCACGCCCTTACTTATAAGCATATAGGTATCGGAGTTATAAAAAAGCTCCAGAGCTTTCTCTTCATCAATACCCTTTTTTTGGGCAAGCAAAGCGACGATACGTGCATATTTCATTTGCAGGAGGGTGCTGTCGGCTGTCATTTGTCACTCCTCTTTACTTCATAAAAAGATTCAAAGAGCAATACGGATTCCATAACATGCTGATTTACGAAACAAATCTGATTGTTCGGTTTTTCAAACTTCAAGCGGGATAATGCGGTTGACCTGTCTATCAGATGAGAAAAATAAAGCTCCACGGTATTGAAGACTTTATCGTTCGCAATGCCGCCTTCAATTATATCATAGTTCAGATATTCTTTCCCGCCAGTTCGGCATGCAAGGATAAAATCAAGCCAGTCTTCATTATACTCAGGGAAAATCTTGTAACGGTATTTTTTATGAATGTCAGTATCGTCAAAATCATATATGCTTACGAAACCTTTCTTTCCGAGAAAGATGAAACGCTGAACCCACTTTTCTGCCTGTAGTCGAAGATTGGTGGTATAAAAACCTTTTCCAAAATCAAGATTTCCACGTCCATAAGAAACGAGAGGTTTTTCCACGACTACTGTCGAACCGTGATACAGTTTCATGCCACAAGATTCCTTTCTCGCAGAACAGAGATTATTTCATCAACGATGTACTGCTTACTCTGGGTATGCAGTGCCTCGTAAGAAGGGATGATATATGAATGCAAAAGTCCCGATTCACTGAGAATTTTAAAAAGTTCTGAGCCGTTTTTCCCCAATCGCTGGGCAACATTTTCGATGCAAAAAACAGAATACTCAAGCTGTTTGTTGCTCATAACCTTTCCTCCATAATTACAGTATACCATGTTTCCTCGAGTTTTTTTTTTTTTTTTTTTTCATCTCTCAACCTCCATACGCTGTCCCGTCATAGAAGCCTCTCACACTCAGCATATCATACCTCCAGTCCTATTATAGTGGCGGGTGCGGGGCTGTTCAAGGGGCGGAAAGCTTTCGGCTTCCCTGTTTTCCGATATGCGCACTCGGATGCGTGAGAAATATCACGCGACCGCGTGGAAAACTTCACCCGTCCGCGTGAGAAACTTCACCCGTCCGCGTGAACGGTCTTACCCGGGCGGGTCTGGCGAATTTACTACATTTTCCCCATTCTCCGTGCTGTATATTGTTGTCATGTTACTTTGGAGGAAAAACCAGTGATACAGGAACTCATCGGCAAGGAAGACAGCTTTCCCAAGTCTGGCAAGCTTCCCATCGCATTGTACGCGAACGGCATGCGTTCGGCTGAAGGCAAGGCCGCAGGCTGCTTTGCCCGCGTCATTAACCGGGGGACGCTCAGGATAGACGACATCTTCAACGACCTGCGCTCTGACGACGAGGGCTTTGACGCTGCATACATGAAGAAAAACTGGGATGCCGTAATGAACGCCATAGCGATGCGCATAAGTTCCGGGATGTCCGTGGACTTCGGGCTCGGGGTGCTTTCACCGTCCGTCAGCGGCAGTTTTGATAACGAGCAGTCAGGCTTCAAGAGGGGCAGGAACCAGCTTACGGTGCGCTACAGGCCGTCCGAGGGCATGAAAAGGACGATGGAATCTCTGGACACCGTCATCAGGCAGGGGCGGACCTGCCACCCCGAAATCTTGCGCGTCCGGGACATCGGCTCAGGCTGGGACAGCAGTGACAGCAGGGGCGGGAACGAGCCTGGTCAGCGGCAGGATACCGGGACTCTCAGCCGGGGGAATATCCTCGCCATCGAAGGAAAGAGGTTCCGCATAGAGGGCGGAAGCG
This sequence comes from uncultured Spirochaetaceae bacterium, assembly GCA_902773215.1. GTDB lineage: Bacteria > Spirochaetota > Spirochaetia > Treponematales > Treponemataceae > Treponema_D. The sequence goes on from CACYDQ010000327.1 coordinate 3,541, forward strand.
ATGAAATAGGCCTGTACTTCGACAGCGTGACGAATCCCGGCGAGTCCGTAAAGCTCGCGCCCGGGAAACTTTTCAGCAACAGGCCGTCCGTCATTGAGTGCCTTGTCCCCGGGGAACTTGACAAGGGCTCTGAGTACCGCATCCGCCTGGTGACGCAATACGTGAACGGCCAGCATATCCGCAAAAGCCCCCTGTCGTCCACGTTCCCGGCTGTGTTCACGGTTGCATAGGCTAGCATAAAGCGGATCGGGTGTGGCGAGACAAAACTGGGCAGGAAATGACAGGACTACCACAGCGCAGTCTGGATTCCCGTGCGGAAGAAACAGGGCTGAGCGTGAGGGGAGGGGAGGCATTGCGTTCCCTCCCTGACACAGGCCCTGAGGTTTGACAGGGTGAATCCTTCCATGTTAGGCTGTTCGTATGAAAACCCTGTATGTTTCTGATTTGGACGGAACCCTGCTGAACAAGAGCGACCGCATAAATGGACGGAGCCTTGCAATCATAAACGGATTGGTTGCGGACGGAATGTTCTTTACCTACGCTACGGCGCGCTCGCTGACTTCCGCCCGTGTGGTGACGCAGGGGCTTTCCGTGCGGAACCCGGTAATCGTATACAACGGGGCGTTCCTGATGGAAGCGGACACGGGGCGGGTGGTCTCGTCAGAAGGTTTTTCCGGTGAAGAACAGGCTTTTGTCAGGAAGAAGCTGACGGCAGGCGGCATAAGCCCCTTCGTCTATTCGTTCATCGGCGGGGAGGAGAAGGTTTCCTATAATGGCTCCTGCCTGAACGAGGGCAAGGAGCGGTATCTGTCTCTCAGGAAGGGCGACAAACGCTTCCGTCGGCTGGACGGTGATGCCGGTCTGTATGACGGCGAGATGTTCTACTTTACCTGCATCGGGGAAAAAGAGGAACTTGAGGGGGCGTACCGGCTCTTTGAATCAGACGGCCGCTTTACCTGCACCTTCCAGCAGGAGCTCTACCGGCCGGAATGGTGGTTCGAGATAATGCCCAAAAAGGCGACCAAATACAACGGCATACTCAAGCTCAAGGACATCCTCGGCTGCGACAGGATTGTCTCGTTCGGCGACGCGGTGAACGACATTCCCATGTTCAGAATTTCGGACGAATGCTACGCCGTAGGGAATGCCGTCCCGGAGCTGAAGGCCGCTGCGACCGGGGTAATCGGTGACAACGAGTCTGACAGCGTCGCCCTCTGGCTCCGGGAGCATGCGGGGATGTAATGACTACGCGCGTCTTACAATCATGTTGCAGCGGTCCCAGCTTTCGTCCCGGAAGCTGAAGGCCTTTTCCGCGACGTTACGTTCCGTGAAGCCTGCTTTCTGGTAGCAGCGCTTGGCGGGCTCGTTGCAGGAGAACACGTTCAGGTGGACGGCGGCCGCCCTAGTGATTTCAAAGGCGTAGTGCAGGGCGAGTGAAAGCATCTTGTGCCCGTAGCCCTTGCCGCGGACTTCCGGGCTTGTCATGATGAATTTCAGCATGCCCTCGTCCGTGTCCGGGTTCAGTGAATAGCAGAAGAAGCCGACGGGTTTTCCGTCGCTCCCGACTGCGATGAAGGGGCTGTCACCGAACTTTTCTGAAATCTCCCGCAGCAGCATGCCGAAGCTTTCTTTCTGGAGCGGGAATGCCGCGCGGTTTGCGCTCCAGAGGGCGTGCGTCCGCTCGTCGCCTATCCAGCCCTTTATGCTGTCAAAGTCACGGTCATGAATGTAGGGGCGGAGTCTCAGGCTTATGCCTCCCTGCGCCGGTGCCCCTGTTCCGGCGAGTTTTTTTGTCATTACGTCATAGCAGAGGTAGTCGCCGCTTTCGCTTTCTTCTATTATACAGAATTCCGTGTCGCAGTAGCCCCTCTTGAGGTAGATGTGCTTGGCGGGAAACGATGCGTCAAGCTCTGCCTCGCCATATCCTTCCGCAATCTTGCGTTCCGCAAAGTCGAGCAGGGCCGTTCCGTAGCCCCGGTGCTGGGCTTCCTTCCTGACGAACAGGCGCAGGATGTGGTTCTCTTTTATCGTCACGGTCGCGACAGGCTTTCCGCCGTCGGACAGGACGTAGACAGCCCCGGCCTCTATGTCGGCCCGGATGTTCTCGTCGCTGTGGTGCGCCTTGAAGTAGTCCACTGCGCCCTTGGGGTAATAGGCGGGGTAGACCGCGTCTATCGTCTCCTGCGTTATCGCCTGTACCGCCCCGAACAGGGACGTGTCTGCCTGCTGTATTTCCATACGATTTCCTCTGTTTTCATTGTAATGCGGGCAAACGCCGTGGTCAAGGACGGGGGCACTGATGTCTTGCGGGCTGCTCAGCGGTTCTTCCAGTACTTGAGCTGGGAGAGCATGCCGTCGTAAGCCCTTCGCCGCTCGTCGTCAGCCTGTCCCTGCGGGTTTGGCATGTTCTGCATGAGGAAGTCCAGGAGCGTGTCCTTGCTGTCGTAGGCGAACTTCCCGCCGTCGTAGCACCACTTGCAGTAGTCCTCGTTGAAGTTTCCGTCGCCCTCGCGGCTTATCAGGCTGTCCTCGCTGAGGGGCATGCCGCAGCACTGGCAGAAAAGCGTCCGTGGTGCGCCGAGCAGTGTGTTGATGGAGACGCTGAACTCCCGCGACAGGACTTTGAGCATCTCGGTGTTGGGCTGGGTTTCGCCGGTCTCCCAGCGGCTCACTGCCTGACGCGTCACGTTCACGCGCTGTGCCATCTCTTCTTGCGTGAGACTGTTTTTTTCCCTGAGATTCTTGAGCACATCCTTGACTTCCATAAACAACTCCTGATAGATCGTTTTTCCGGGGAAGGGAGGGGGACCTTTCCGGTCTGCCCCGCGTTTTCCCTTGTCGGTGATTTGATTATAGCATTCTGTCTGGCAGGAAACAAGAAACAGGCTGTTGCCTCCGAGGCTGCAACGGGAACGTATTCCCGCAGAGTGTCCCCATTCGCGGGCTAGTGCTTGCATCTGTATCATGCTGCATTATCATCGAATGCGGACTGTCCCACAAGTTGGTGGCTCGCAAGCAAATGCCCGCTTTGGGGGGCCCCGCTCTGCTCCATACGTTCCCTTTGATGCGGCAGGAAATGTTCGCAAGCAAATGCTCGCATTGGGGATCCTCAGAAAAACTGGTTTCCGTGTCCGTTCGCGTCTCCCTTGACAGAATCCGTGTGCTATGTTATAGTATAGTCAGATTTTAGGCAGGAGGAGCCTGGGCGAAAAAGATGAAGCGAGTTTATTCCATACGGCTCCATACGGCTCCATACGGCTCCATACGGCTCCATACGGCCATAATTCTGCCCTGAAGAATTCCATAA
>CACYDQ010000328.1 GCA_902773215.1 uncultured Spirochaetaceae bacterium
ACATACAGGAGCGAGATTTGACAAGTCAAAAGTGAGGACTTTCTCATATTTGGCATCCGGGTCGTCATGCCACTTGCTGTAATCGGCGAGGGCCTCCTCCTTGCTCTTGTACTCGCCCTGGATAAAGGGCCAGAGGTAGTCCACGGTCTTTTCGTCCGGCAGGCAGATTCCGCTCGTCGCGCCGGCCTCGACGGCCATGTTGCAGACCGTCATTCGCTCCTCCATGGAGAAGTTGTCCACGACCGGCCCGGTAAACTCAGCGACGCAGTTGGTCGCACCGTTCACGCCAATCTGACCGATAAGGAAGAGAATCACGTCCTTGGCGTAAACCCCCTTCTTGAGGCTTCCGTTCAGGACGAACTTGATTGTCTTGGGAGTGCGGAAGGAGCAGACCCCCTTCAGAATGCCCACTTCCAGGTCAGTCGTACCGACACCGGCGGCAAAGGCACCGAATGCCCCGTGGGTGCAGGTGTGGCTGTCACCCATGATGACCGTAAATCCGGGGCGGACAAAGCCCTTCTCTGGGAATATCGCATGGCACACACCGTTATCCCCGATGTCATAGAAGTCTTCTATATCGTGCCGCCGTGCCCAGTCGCGGAGAATCTTCTCCTGGGTCGCGCACTTGGAGTCCTTGGCTGGGCTCACATGATCGATGACGGCCTTGATTTTGGTCTTGTCAAAGACCCGGTCCATTCCCCGCTCCACAAGGTCGTTTATCGCGATAGGCGTGGTTATCTCGTGGCAGAACACCCTGTCCAGCTTGAGTATGTTCGTTCCCTCAAAGGGCTGGTCCACAAGGTGGGCATCAAAAATCTTCTCTGCAATTGTCTTACCCATAGTCGTACCTCTGCAATATCTCTTTAATCTTATTGAAGTATATTAAGTAATGTTGGATTTTGCAAGGGGGAAAATGAGATTCTGGCAACTATGCCTTAGATTTCTTGGCCTCAAGGACAAGCTCCGCCTCGCTTTTCCGGGCGTAGAGAGGACCGTCATAATCCTGCAAGGGCTGTGTGCCAGCAGCAACCTGTCGTTCTGCAAGGGCGAACAGGCCGTCAGTACAGTCGCCATCTGCAGAGAAGTCCTCAAGAAGGATAAGAGGCGAGACCTGCCGCACCCCCTCGGCAAAAATCCGCGCGGCGGGTCCGGCAACAATTGTCCTTTGCTCCTGGCTCAGAAGCCCCGCTATGTCAGAGACAGCCCTGTCTTCTATTTCCGTCAGGGCTTTCCCCTTGGAGAAAAATTGGTAGAAGTACTCGTCCTCTTTTGCCTCAATGACGCTGATGACGCTCTCCGCTCCGGCACAGGGGAAAACATAGGCCTCCAGACTGGGGATGCCGTAAACAGGAGTCCCGCAGGCAAGGGTCAGGGCCTTGAGCGTACTCAGCCCCAGACGGAGGCCTGTGAACGAACCGGGGCCCAGGGTCAGGCAGCTGTAATCCAGCTGGGAAGGGGTCAGCCCCAGCTCCCCCATAACAAAGTCAACAGCAGGCAACAGCTTTTCTGACTGCCGGATTCCTATGTCGTATATGATTTTTACCGTGTTCTCATCACTCTTTGCGGCGATTGCGATCCGGGAGACCGCACAGTCAATTGCAAGGGCTTTCATTCGATTATACCGTTGTTCCAGTTGTCTATCTTAATTTCCCGGCTGCCGTCTTCCTTGGGTAACAGGCTCATCCTGATAGTCCTCTTGGGCAGGCAGGAGCCGACGTTCTCGCTCCATTCGATGACCGAAACCCCCTTGCCATAGAGCATCTCCTCGACACCAAGGTTCAAGAAGTCCTCCTCCCCGTCCAGACGGTAGGCATCAATATGGTAAAGAGGCATTCTGCCCCCCTCATACTCACTGACCAAGCAGAAAGTGGGGCTGGTCACCGTATCCTCGACCCCGAGAGCTTTCGCTATACCTTTAGTTATTGTCGTCTTGCCAGCCCCCAAGGTACCGGTCATCGCTATGATATCCCCGGCCTTCAGGAGCCTGCCTATCTTCTCGCCAAGGGCAATCGTCTCCTCCTCGGACCGGGGCGTAAAAACGAAGCTTCCGCCCGTCATGGCAGCTCGCGGTTCTTGTCCATCTTGATGACGTATTCCTTGAGAGCCTTCATCACCGGAAGAAGGGGATAGTCGAGTGTCCTGGGAATGTCGTTCACATGGTACGACCGCATTCCCAAGGGATTTATCTCGACATAAAAGGAGAAGGGAAAGGATGCCTCTTTGGAAAGGTACTCTATCACTGCCGTCGCCTTATAGCGATTTATATAATAGATATAGCCTTCTTCCTTTGAAATAGATTTAATCTCAGCCACTCGCATTGCATTAACTATTATAGCGTAAAATTCTATTAAAAACAATAGCTTTCTTGAAAGCTAGACTAATCATAGTCATACACAAATGCCGCTATCCTGTTCTTGTCGGCAATGCCCAAGTCAATAAACTTGACATGGAGGAAGTACATATTGCTTTCTCCGGCAGAATCCTTCGTCGTCATAACGATATATCCGATTACCTGAATGGGAGTACTGCCGATGGTGAACTCCAAGCTGAGGTACTGTCCCTGCTTGATAGGAATCTGACAATCCAAGCGACATCCACCTGTGGAGATGTCATGCAACTGCCCGTCGTACCGCTTCTCAGCAATCTCGTAGTTAACAGAATTCCCCTGCTTGATTGCCTTGACGGACGAGAACTTACAGGCCACTGACAAGGGATGACGTTTGGAGCCACGGCGTTGTGCCACGGTCAACGTGCTGTTTGACGATGCAATGAGGATGAACTTGCCGCTCTTCTCTTCCTCATAGCGGACGACACGTGACAGCAACGCATAGGAGGAACCAGAATCCGTCCTGAACGTCGTCACGAACTTTGCGAGGGGGGCGGGCTTCTTGTCGCTCGCGTGCAACTGCTGTGGTATGGAAAGAACAATCCCTTGGTTGTCAACCCGATCCAAAGTCAGCGTCCACTGGTAGTGGCTGCTGTCCATGTAAGTCAGTTTCTGTCCCTCCGGAATCGCCTTTGCGTTGGTCAGCATCGTCAAATTCTCGTGAGCCTTGTCAATCTTGTAGCGCATATCGAAGAAAAATTGCATCTTCTCTTCGTTCGCTCCAAGGCTCTTCATATCATCGTATTGCTTCTTGAAAAGCTCATTTATGGCTTCCTTATCCCGGATGAGGTACTCAAGGTTTCTCGGATTGAATTTCTTACAGGTCGCCTCAAGGATTTTTTTCTCCTCGGCATTCAGACCTGCAAGCTGAGCTACATTATTAATGTTCTCTTTCTTGGTCGGCTTGTCTTTGTTCACTTCAAGCCAGTTGCTCTTCGCCCTGGCAGCCCGTATTTTTGCAAGTACGAGCCCAATAAAAGTCGCTCCGACGATTATGCAGAGCACGACGCCCATAACCGCATACATCGCGCTGTTGACACCAGCCTTTCTCTCAACGTCCAGAAGCAAATTCGCATTAAAAAACGGCATAGTCTACCCCTTATATATCAAAATCGGCAGAAAAGGCAATATCACACAGCAAAAAGCCGTCAATCAGAGGGTCGCAATGGCCTGCCTAATCGACTTTAATCTGGGGCTTATCTCATATTCCGCCAAATCACCGACCGTAACGGTATCGTTCCCCTCCATCGCATCCTTGAAGTCAGAAAGAATCGTAAGGAAGTCACGGAAGAAATCGATGAAGCTCGCCCCATCTATCATCAGCTTGCCATAAACCTCAGGAAAAAGGGATGTCATTGCCGCCGTATGAAAGAAATCATTGCACTCAGAGGCAAGGCTGTCTATCATCGTAGCGACATCTTTGTCCTTCCCGCCCTGCAGGAGAACCGGGATATCCTCTAAAGAGAGCGTAGCTATGCGGTCAGAAATTCCCCGCAGGGAATCGACCAGCTGCCCCTTAGTCAGGACCGTCAGCTCCAAAGCCGTCTTGTCCTCCAGCGGATGACTCAAAATTGAATCAAACTTGTCCGGCGAGACATTCTCTCCATCCAGCACGATTCCCACCGTAGTCGCCTCGTTCTGGGATGCCGCGTCCTCGAAGGACTTAAGGACATCCCCTACCGTCTTCTCGTCCTCGAGGGTCACGTCCACATCCTGACCGTTCACTTTAAGAAACATCGCCCCATCCCCTATTTATTGTTTGTTGGAATTATTGGAGAAAGTATTCTGTATGGACTTCTGCTGGCTCTCCAGGCTGTTCAGGGTCCCCTCCATGTTGGAATACTTCGCCTTCAGGTTGCTCTCCTTCCGGTCCAGCTGGACCTGCAACTCCGAAATCTTCTTGTTGGAGCTCTCAATCTGGGAATCGAGCGTATTCATCTTGGACGCAATGATACCCCCTGCCTGGGTCCATGAGGCAGTTTGCTTCTCCAGCATGTAGGCTATGCCGTCATCCGCAATCAGGTCGCCGTCCTTGTCATAGCCGAAGAGCTTCTTGATATCATCCAGGTTGTTGTCGATGGCAGCGTCAAGCTTCTTCTCGTCTATCTCAAGGTAACCCCTCAGTCGTGACGCACTGTAGCTCGTGCTGTTGGTCGCGGCATTGGAGGAAATGCCTATCTGGTTGAGCATCGTAATCTCGGCGAACTCGGAGTGCGGGTATGCGGCGGTCACGATTCTCTGCATGGAGGACTTGCCGTTGTTCAACGTGAAGTCACCCATGAACATGCCGAGCTTCTCCTCAGCCTTCTCCTTCTCGTCGCTTGACAGGTAGTCCAGCTCCGTAATAATCTCGGGCTTATTGCTCGTCAGGATGTTTATCTCCGCCAGCACCTGATTGTAGTTGCCGACAAAGGTAATAAGGGCATCTTTGACCGCCTCCTTGTCGCTCGTAACGCTGATTGTCGCGGGCTTATCCGTTTTGCCGTGGACGTGCAGGGTCACCTCGGGGACAATGTCGTCTATATCGTTGGAGCCGCGGGTCATCGTTATGCCTTCGTACTTGAGCGTCGCATCTCCCGCGCTGGTGATGGCGTGCTTGGGATTATATCCCCTCGCCTGCGCCGCATCGAACGACTGGGGCACGCTCATCGTAATGGCCTTCCCCGTATTGGAGTTGCGTATAATCAGTCCCTCCGCATCCGGATAGTCGTCCAAAGAGATGGAGACCGTCACGTTCCCGTCCTCGTCCACGGGGAGGGAACTTATGTCCAGCGGGGTTTCCGACCCGTCTTTACCCCGAATCGCAATGTAGTTGGAGTCCTCTATGGGATTAAGCGGAACTTTGTCCGCCTTGACGAGGGCCGCATCGAGAGAGGCATCGCTTTTCTCGTTGTAAATCGTTATGCCGCCGAAGGTAACGCTTCCCGCATCCGGCAGGTCGGGATTAGCGAGCGAGTTGTTGTAGCTCTCAGTGATGTCGACGGTCTCCTCCGCCTTGAAGGTGAACTGGAGCATCTGGTTCCCGTCCGCATTGAGGCCCGAAGCCAGAGGAATCTCTATCGCATTCCGCGCCGGGATCGAAATGTTTCCGTCCTGCAACGAGACCCCGCCCTTGGACAGGGCAGGCATGTCCGACTGGGGCACGGCATCACTCGTTGCCGGAACCTTATAGTCCATGAGGGATGAAGAGAGGCTTTTCGTCTCCATCTTCGCTTCTCCCACCATATCTATCGACTTCGCAAGCTCAAGGGCCTTTTCCTTGAAGACGAGCTTATTCTCCTCCCCCTCCTTGAGCCCCTCAATGAGAAGCGCGCTGTCCTTCTTGCTCACGCCGATGACGCTTGCCTTAAGCAGATCAGCGCCGCGTTTGTTCAGAGCCTTCACGAAGTCCGGGAGCTTGCCTCCCTTCCAGTTAAAATCTATCGTCTTATCGCCGACGCCAAAGACATAACGCCCGGCCTCGACCTTGTAATTCTTGTCTATGTTGCCGCTCAGAAAGCGGTCTGCCGTCGCCTCCTGAATGACCTCAATCTTGAAGTCACCTATATCCGCATCACGGTCGGCATCCGCCGTTATCGCGTTCTCATCGGAAGATTCCGCATTCTTACTGTTAAAAGGATTATCAAATGAATAAAGGGTTTTGACGCTTTCCCTAAGGGCAGAAACCTTCTGGTTCACGACCCTCCAAGCATCCTGCTGGCCCTGATACTTCTCGACGTTGGACTCCTCCCGCTTCAAGGGAATCCTCTCAACCTCCATCAAGGCCTCAACGAGATCATTGGTTTTGTATTTGTCAGAGACTCCAGGTATACTCAACCCGTCTGCCATAGTCCCGCCCCCCTCATTTAAAAGAAGAACTACGCTGTCCCTTGAGACAGCGTAGTTACTTATACATTCTCATCAAAAATCAAACCGGCAGCCTCTTTGAGATAGGTCTGCAACTTCTGCATATCTTCTGACGGAATTTCCCGTATGACCCTCTGAGTGTTCGGATCGATAACCTTGACTACGACCCTTCCCAACTCTTGGTTCACAGAAAACTGCAATGTTCTACCAAGAACGACATCTGAGGTCTTCAAAACCTTCTCAACGCTGTTCTTAGTATCGGCAATGTTTTGAGACAGAGTTTCCGCAACTTCAGCCGCACTATTCGGGAAATTGCTTAACACGGCCTCCGTTGGATTTCCGCTATAAGCTTTTCTCCCTTTTGATACAACTGGAGTCTTGTACAGGCCATCCGTGGCCATCATCTGCCCAATCATACTGATTGCTGTATTCATGGACACTTTCCTCCTGAAAATTGAAAAAGGGGGAAGGGGGCGCACCCCTCCCACTTTCTCTTATGCTTTGTCAAAAGATGACATCCAGTTATCTCTTAGACAAAGCATTTTTCCTTCCCTCTTCTAGCGGAGCAGGGCAAGCACGTTGTCAGACGAATTGTTAGCCTGAGCGAGCATAGCCGTTCCAGACTGTGCGAGAATCTGGTTCTTGGTGAACTCGACCATCGCAGAAGCCATATCCGTGTCACGGATAGTGGACTCCGAAGCCTGGGTGTTCTCAGCCGCGATTCCGAGACCGTAAGAAGTCTCCTCAAGGCGGTTCTGATACGCTCCAAGATCCGCACGCTGCTTGTTAACAAGCTTCAATGCGTTGTCAATCGTACCAATGGCAACATTGGCGGAATCAGGAGTTGAAAGGCTCATGATTTCGTCAGTTCCCTGTGCAGACCTCAATCCGAGCGCCTGAGCGGTCATAGTACCGACATAGGCGGTCATGCGCTGATCCATATTGGCACCAACGTGGAACAGCATGGTCTCATTAGAGACAGAGTTCTGCGCATAGCGTCCGGTGAGCATGTTCAAACCATTGAACTGCGCAGAGGAAGCGATGCGATCGACCTCGGCAACAAGCTGAGAAACCTCAACCTGGATGTAGGTGCGATCCTCATCCGTGTAAATTCCGTTGGCGGACTGCACGGAGAGCTCGCGGATGCGCTGCAGGATGTCGGTCGTCTCATTCAGATAACCCTCGGTCGTCTGGATG
>CACYDQ010000329.1 GCA_902773215.1 uncultured Spirochaetaceae bacterium
AGGGTTATACTGTATACTATCCAAGTGATACGGAGGACAGCCATGAACTTCAACGATCCGGATTTTGTCATCAGGGCATGCAAATGTAGCGTACAGGAAGATGTCGTCCTGTGCTTTTACAGGGGCAAGGCCACGGTCGTGAGGATCCCGGACGGTGTCACGATGATAGCGGACTATGCTTTCGGGAACAAAAGCGAGCCGAATACCACCGTCCAGAAAATCATTATGCCGGACACTGTGAACTGGGTAGAAACTGATGCCTTTTCTTACTGCCAGGCTCTTACGGATATCAAATTCTCCAAACTGTTAGATTTTCTGTGCCTTTCATTTGAAGGGTGTGACGCAATGACGGAATTTTCCATCCCGGAAACCGTCAAATCCATCGGATGTGTCAGACGGGAGAGAAGCCTTGCGAAGATTCATGTACACGGCGACATTACGAATATTAATGAAAGAGCATTTCTGTTCGCGGACTCCCAACCTTGTGATTATACAAGGTTGGAATTGATAGGCGACAAGTGGTGTCATCAGGAAACTATAAAGGTTCTCCTTGAGAATCCTGCCTACGCAATTATTGACGGATTCATGGTGAACACCATCCACAAGACGACGCTTTTTAGGACGGATTTCGGTTTCATCTATGACAATGAGATGCGTATTCCTGACGAAATGGAAGTTATCGGGAATGAAACCTTTGATGAAAGCGAATTTGACTCTGATGAGGATGATGGATTCCGCATCAGAAAAATAACCATACCCGAGAGTGTAAAAAAGATTGAAAGTTATGCGTTTAGCTACTGCGATTTTCTAGCAGAAGTCATTTACGAGGGAAATCCTGCCAAGCTAGAAATTGAGGACTCCGCATTTTCCGACTGCAAGCTGATACACAACAACGGCTCGAATATCATATTTACGGAAGAGACTTCTGACTCAATAACTGATTCCAAGCTCAGCAATATGAAGCTGGAGCGTCTCGTGTTCATCCACCACTGCTTCCAGCAGGGACGGTACATGAACAAGAACCAGCTTCAGGCGGAACTGATGCGGCACTTCGGACTGGCAAAGCTCGGCATTTCCACCATCACGCGGGACCTGGAGTTCCTGCGTGACCGCTTCGACGCGCCGATTGAATACGACTTTTACCACAAGGGCTATCACTACACCGAAGAATTCGAGTTGACACTGTAGCGGAGGAATTCGACTTCGGATGTGAACAGGTCAAAGTAGATGGGGGCTGGCAGTATAATACTTGCGAAAACAACGAAATCATGCTATTGTATAAAAAAGGAGGTTCATGATGTCATACGAACTTTTGGAAAAACAAATCAGGGCTTTGCCGGAGGAGGCTCTGGAAGAGGTCTCTCTGTATCTTGATAAAGTGAGTTCCATCTACCGGGCAAAGAAAGACATAGATTTCTCGTTTGTAGACAACATCTTTGGAACCCTGTCAGATTCAGAGGCGGATGAGCTTCGTGCATGCTGTGGTTTTAAATTCAAGGAGACTGCATAATACCGATTTCTTTTATAAAAAAACGCTTGTAAACTGGAAGTCATAGCCCCTGCCAGAAAGAATCTTCCTGCAAAATGCATCATTTCATCCCACTCTACCACGTAATGACAGAGTGGGCCTGTATACTGGTGGTAGATTCACAGAATGCAGGAGGATGTATATGGCGGTTAAAAACGGTGCGGGATTCAAGGTTCTTGATGCGATTTCCGTAGTCTCAAAAAAGCTTGCTGGCTCGGAGCTGAAAATTAAACGGACAAAGGAGTTCACCCAGGCTGAGGAGAAGCTTGCGTCGTACTTCGGAATCACAAGCGGCGGCGTGTGGATGCTCTGCGCCATTATCTCCCACTACTTTGACAATGGCGGTGACAACAGCAACTTCAACGATATCTCCTCGTTCTTTGACTGTCCCGTCATGTCTGTCGTCTCGTACAACGACGACATTGAGAAGCTGCTCGCGAAAGGCTACATCCGCAACAAATACGGTCTGGACGAAAAGGAAATAGACCTGAGGAACGAGTTTGAGCTTTCACCGGAGCTGATTGACTGCATCCTGCACGACAAGAAGCTTGCCCTTTCCAAGAAGAAAGAGGATGGCGATTCCATAACCTCCTTGGTGCGCAAAATGGGAACGCTGATTGAGAGCTCGGATTTCCCGTGGGACAAAGAAAGCTCGATAGCAGAGATAGAGAAGAAATTCAAGGGCAACACCTTCTTCTCTCAGGTTATGCGTCTTGTTCCCGGACAAAAGACCAACAAGCCTCATGAGCGGATGTTTTTTTACGAGGTCTGCTCTGATTTTTTGAGGGGATACGATTCATGCCTTGACCGGACGATTACCGATGCCTATTCCTGCTCGGACGACATGAAATTCCGCGTCGCAAATTCCTTTCTGAACGAAAGCCATATCCTGCTCAAGGCAGAGCTGCTGGAATTCACGGAAAAAGGCTGCCTCACGGATTCCAAGCTCACGCTCACCACGAAGGCAAAGGAATTGCTTCTGGGCGAGAATGCACGTCTGTTCAAGAAAAGCGCGAAAGGCACGGACGTAATCAGTCCGGAGACTATCAAACAAAAAGAACTCTTTTACGGCGCGGAAAACGAGAAAGAGATAGAACGGCTGAAAGCGTCTTTGCAGGATGAAAACTTGCACTCCATCCAGGAACGCCTTGCCGGTAAGGGGCTTCCCAAAGGTATCGCGGTCCTGCTCTACGGTGCGCCGGGCACGGGCAAGACGGAGAGCGTCTACCAGATTGCGCGGGAGACGGGCCGGGAAATCCTGCATGTGGACATAAGCAGCTCCAAGTCCTGCTGGTTCGGAGAGAGCGAGAAAATCATCAAGCGGATTTTCACCGACTACAAGCAGATGTGCAGGACGAGCCGGAGCGACAAGGACGGGAAAATACCGATTCTCCTGTTCAACGAGGCGGACGGCATCCTCTCCAAACGCAAGGATGTCACGAAGGGGAGCGTCGCCCAGACAGAGAACGCCATGCAGAACATCATCCTTGAGGAGATGGAGAAGCTTGACGGCATCATGGTCTGCACGACCAACCTTGCGGACAACCTCGACGCAGCCTTTGAGCGTCGCTTCCTGTTCAAGATACAATTCGAAGTTCCCACGCTTGATGCCAAGAAGAAAATCTGGCGTTCCAAGCTCGACTGGCTCGACGATGACGCGGTTGCATCCGTCGCGAATGACTACGACCTGAGCGGCGGTCAGATTGACAACATCGCCCGCAAAATCATGATGGACGAAGTAATCACCGGCTCCCGCCCGGACATCGCGGAACTCCACGCCATGTGCCGCAGCGAGAGAATCGAAAGCTCCGG
>CACYDQ010000330.1 GCA_902773215.1 uncultured Spirochaetaceae bacterium
GCTGGCCGCCCAGTTTGTGAACATCCCGGAGTTCGCGGAAAGCTGCAGGAAATATGGCCTGTCCATGCCGCCGTTCAAGCCCATCAAAGGCGGCGACCTGCTGGACCTGGGCGGAAAGACCCTGGAGGTATACGAGATTCCCGGGCACACGAGGGGGAGCATCCTCCTTAGGAAGGGGGCTGTCGAAATCTGTGAGGGCAGGACGGAGAACGACCGCCCCTACAAGTGGTTCGGCGGAGAGGACATGCAGCATCCCTTCGCGCTGGAGGACGGGAAGCAGTACAGCCAGACTGACAGCGTGATCTGCTACAGGGCCCGCTGAATGTCGCGTACCCAGCATAGCCCTGATTGTCTTGCAAGGGGAATCAGGGCAAGGCAGGAACTGTCAGCTTGCGCACAGAGCGGGCATCATCTGATTTCAGAGAATTCTGTTGCGATGAGGTACAGCTTGTCATTATAGCCAATCGTGCCGTATGCCAGCAGGCAGGCACCATCTTCTGTCAGGTGCGGGGTCGTCAAATAGGGGACAAGGGAATCCTGCACATATACAGTATACATCTTGCCGCCGGATTCAACCTGATATTTCTTGTTGTAGAGCTCAGCCTTATCGGGATCATTCAGAAACAACGTGTATTTGCTGACCAACTCCCTGTCTGCGTCTGTCATGTCGGAAACTTCCGGAGAAAACCGCACGAACGTCCTTGCTTTCTTGAATCGTGCGCTCAGACGGTAAACCGATTTCTTTCCGCTGTCTTTCTCCGAAGGGAGCATTTGTTTTTCAATATAATTGAGCGAATAAAGGGGATAGTCGGAAACAAAGGAGTCAACGAACGAATATGCCGTCACATCCCCGTCTGAATAACCGTATGCATAAACAACATCATCCTCGTCGACCTTTTTAATCAGGATTGAGACACCTTTTTTCGCAGCTTCATTTTCGGTAAGCTGAATCCTATATTCCTCTATCTTTCCGTTGTTGTAAATATAGGTTTGAGACAGGATATCTTTTTCCTCCCGCATTTTTTCAGAAAGGTAATACACTTCTTTTCGCCGTGTGTCCGAATCATCATAAAAGACCTGCATTTTACAAAAGTTCTCGTACTGAAGCTCAAGAGGAATAAACGTATATTCTACAGTAATCCCGCCGAATTCGTTGCAGGTATCCAGAGTTTCAGATCCGAAAGGAAAAAACTGGCTGACGGCAACAAAAAACAGCGCACAAAAACACAGTACCTTTTTCATAGTTCTTCTTCCCCTTGATAAACAACATATCACTTCCAAAGTTACCGATTTTTGCTTGTTCGTCTGCCTGTTGCACGGCACTCCGTTTTATGCTAGAATAACCTATCTTTTTGATAGGGTGAGAACGATGAATCCAGAAAACACGGCTGATTTACTGCAAAAATATGATAGGTTAAAAGCGCATCTCGCTTCGTTCGGAAGCGTGGCGGTTGCCTTTTCCAGCGGGGTTGACTCCACGTTCTTGTTGCATGCCGCCAAAGATGCACTGGGTGACAAAGCTATTGCCGTCACGGCTTCTTCCTGTTCGTTCCCTGGCCGTGAATTGAGCGAGGCGAAGGCTTTCTGTGAAAAAGAAGGAGTACGGCAGTTTATCATAGAATCGAATGAACTTGAGATAGAGGGCTTTTCCCGCAATCCGAAGAACCGCTGCTATCTGTGCAAGCGCGAGCTGTTCGGAAAAATCAAAAAGCTTGCGAATGAGCAGGGGATAGCAGAAATCGCGGAAGGTTCCAACCTTGATGACAACGGCGATTACAGGCCGGGTCTTCAGGCTGTGGCAGAGCTTGGCATAAAAAGCCCGCTGAGGGAGACGGGTTTTACAAAGCAGGAGATACGCGACTTGTCCAAGCACTTCGGGCTTCCGACATGGAACAAACAGTCATTCGCATGCCTGGCCAGCCGTTTTCCTTACGGTGATGAAATCAATGAAAAAAAACTGGGTATGGTGGACAAGGCCGAACAGCTGCTGCTTGACATGGGATTTCATCAGCTGAGGGTGCGGATTCATGACTCACTCGCACGGATAGAACTGTCTCCTGATGAATTCGGAAAGTTTATGGAAGAAAGAACTCGCCTTGAAGTAAACAAAAGGCTCAAGGAATTTGGCTTTATCTATGTCACTCTCGATGTTACCGGATACAGAACCGGCAGCATGAACGAAACGCTGGGCAGTTCCCGGTCGCGACAAGCTCCGTGATGCGGTAGACGCGTGCGTTGATGCCCGCGTCCGTGCGGGCCGCCATTGTACGCGAACACGTCCTTCGTGTGGTCGTCCTCGTTTACGTAGCCTGAGTCGATGCGGCGGAAGAAGTTTTTGAAGAACTCGTAGAGCGGCTGGCCGTAGCCCATCTTCTGGAGCGTCTTCCAGTCGTGCAGGATGCCGAGCGAGGAGTTCGCGGGGAGCAGTCCCCTGTCTTCGCCGAAGAGCTTTTGGTTGGCCTCGTAGCGTGCGGCAACGAGCTCCTTGTCCTGCTGAGAAAGGTATCTGTCTATGACGGTCTTCTGGAACATCCGTTTGCCCCCTGCGCTTTCTACTGTTATATAGTATACAGGTGGGGGCGGGAGCCGTCAACGGTGTCGGCCGCATTGCTTGCACGGCACTCCGTTTTATGCTAGAATAACCTATCTTTTTGATAGGGTGAGAACGATGAATCCAGAAACCGCAACTGAATTATTGCAGAAATATGTAAAGGGCGAGACCTTGCTCCGCCATTGCAAGACAGTGGGCATTGCAATGCGTTATTTTGCGGAAAAATATGGGGAGGACGCTGATTATTGGGAAAGTGTCGGAATCCTCCACGACATTGATTTTGAAGTCGCGCCGGATAAGCACTGCACGAAGTGCGTCGAAATCTTTGATGCGGAGAAAGCGAATTATCCGCAGATTGACGACCAGCTTGTTCATGCCGTGCAAAGCCACGGCTGGAACATCACGGTAGATGTAAAGCCCGAGCACATCATGGAAAAAGTCCTGTACACGGTCGATGAGCTTACCGGGCTGATTTTTGCCTGCGCGATGGCCCGTCCGAGCAAATCGGTAACTGATATGGAAGTGAAGTCCGTCACCAAGAAATTCAAGGCCCTTAATTTCGCCGCGGGCTGCAACCGCGAAGTCATCAAGGCCGGGGCCGGGCTCATGGGCGTTGAGCTGAACGAAATCATCCAGGACTGTATCCTCGCAATGAGGACGAAACACGGAGAGATTGGATGTTGAGCGAGCTTGTTCGCATATGATATGGACAAAAATATACGGGCATACGATTGACGCGTGCGGAAGATGCGTGCATTACGGCAGCGTCCTTGACGTTGTGGCGAATCGCTGCGGGGAATGCGGGAAATTGTATGCATGTTACAAATGCCATGACGAAATGGAAGAACATGCGTTTTCTCCTGTCGGAGAGGACGAACCGGAAAGCGTGATGTGCGGCGTGTGCGGAAAACTGTTTTCCTATGCGGAATACAGCAGGATGGAAAGATGTCCGAACTGCACCGCCGGATTCAATCCCCGCTGTGCCCTTCATAAGGAGTGCTACGTCCGAACAGGGAACCCAGACTGACGGATGCGGATGAGCGTGAAACCGGCCGGGGCGGGAGCCGGAGTCTCGCCGTCGGCAGAGCCGATCGCACGGTGAATCCAGATGCTTCCCAAGCCGAGGGCATGGCTTGCGAGCATCAGGTTCCCCATTACGAGCGAGCCGTCATATATGCGGTTCGGCCAGTCCTTTTTGCCGCAAACTGGCCTTTCCGCCTACTCCTTGACCGCGCCACCGCCCAGGCTCTTTATCATCGCTTTCTGCGTGAGCAGGAAGAAGACGACGAAGGGTATCGCTATGATGAGCGACCCGGCGGCAAAGTTGGTGAACTCATTCTTCTTGTCGGAGACGAACGAGAAGAGGCCGAGCGCAAGGGTCTGCTTTTCCGGCGTACGCAGAATCATCTTGGGGAAGATGAAGTCCATCCAGGGGCCGGTAAAGCTCGTAATCGCCAGGAAGGTGATGATCGGGCGGCAGACCGGCAGGATAATCGTCAGGTAGGTCCTGAAGTGGCTCGCCCCGTCGATTCTCGCC
>CACYDQ010000331.1 GCA_902773215.1 uncultured Spirochaetaceae bacterium
CCGTCGGACAGGGCCTGCAATGTCTGCGACTGGGCGGCCTGCACGGTCCCGCTTATGTCGATGGCGTTCTCGTAGGTTTCCTCGCGGACGGTGTATGTGACTTTCTCCGTCGCGGACGCGAGCAGGAATTTCCGCGCGAAGAAGAGCGCCGCCCCTATGGCCGCAAGGACGAGGGGCAGGGCGATAAGAAACTTTGTCCGCCCCCTCATCTCGCGTCCCCCTCCGTGCTGATCATGGAAAGCTCGCCGTCGCGCACGAAGAGCAGCTTGACCTCGGCGTTGTAAATCAGCAGCTCCAGGTCGTTGATTATCATCTGGACCTCGTAGTTCTTCCTGCTGGTCTCGGCTGACCGGTACTCGCCCTCGGTGACGATTCCTGCCTTGTACCATTTGAGGGTATCGGCCTCAAGCGACTTGTACAGCTCGTAGGACTCCTCGTTGCCCTTCTTGCTCCACAGGAGGTTCTCGAGGCTCTCCTGCCTTTCCACGATCTTGGACTCCCATTCGTCCCTCGCGCCCTGTATGTCCAGCATCTCCTGCTCCTCGGCGATGCCGTATTGCTCGCGGGAAATCCTGTCCGTCAGGAACTTGCCCGGGTTGAGCGAGAGGCTCATCGTGTATACCGGGGAGTGGTCATTGCCCGTCACGGGGACGCTGATTCCCGCCCCTGCGGAAAGCGCGCCGCCCGCCATGTTGAAGTCCAGCCCCCCGTCCACGGTCCCGTTTCCGCCCGCGTTCGTGTTGCCGAACGTGTAGCCCCCGTTCGCCGAGAGAGAGAAAAGCTTGTCCGCCTTGCGTGCAAGGGAGTTCAGCTTGTTCGTCCAGACGGCTTTCTCCACCGCGCTGTAGTCAGCCTCGCGGAAGGAGCGGATGTCCAGGCCCTCCACCTTGGGGATGTCGTCGGGCAGCCAGTCCAGCGGGTCTGACCCCGCGTATTCCGTCCCGCACTTTCTGGCGAAGACCTTGATGTTCTTCTCCAGGTCGCGCCTGTAGTTCGCGACGTTGTGCTCGTCCGTCCTCACCTTGTTGTCCGCCTGCCTGTATTTGAGCGACGTTGCCGAGTAGCCTTTGACCTTGATCTCCTGAAAGCTCAGCTTGTCGTCCCAGAGCGAGTTCTCCGCGCTCGTCAGCTTGGCGGCGGAATCGAATATGTTTTTAAGCTCCGTGTAGAATGCCTGCTCCTGCCTGACAAGGCCGTCAGCCAGTGCCCGCTGGGCCTCCAGAACCGACCGGTCCGCCTTGAGCAGGGCGAGCTTGCGCTCCTCCATGACCCCGGAGTAGAGGTCCACGCTGAGCGACAGGGATGTCGATGAGTTCTTGTTCTTGCCGTCCGCAAAGGAGATGTTGGACGAGACCCCGAGCCTGGCGTTCCGTGCCGCCGGGTAGCCGACGCTCGCAGACGGGCGCAGGCTGACCGACCCGTCCCCCGCCGTGTTTATGACGACCGAGCCTGACGACAGCTGGACGGCGATTCCGTTCGTTATGCCCGCGGACTTGCGGGACAGCATCCGGTCTTTGAGGGAGAGTGTCAGCTTCTTGACGGCAAGGCTCTCGTTCAGGTAGCCCTGCAGCAGGTCCGCGGTTTTCTCCCGTGCCGCCGCAAGCCCCCCTGCAACGATGAGCAGGATGCACGCGACGCTGCGCTTGAGAACGGGCCTGTGGACGTCGATGCTGTGGCCGGACATAGGGTCATTGTACCGCAAACGGGGGCGGTTTGGGGATAAAATTTGTTTATTCTGCCTTAATTTCTGTTATGAACCGGGGCTGAAAGCCGAGTCTTCCCCGCCTCGCTGCCTGCGCGCTTCGCCGTCGCACTGGCATTTTTGCCCGTTATGGCATATAATGGAAGAATGAAAGCTTCCGACAACGCGTCCGGCACTTCCAAGGTCCCCAAGACGCTCAATCCGTCCAGCCTCATCATCAGGCTTCCCCTTTACATTGTCCTCTTCTGCTCGTTCCTGTACATCGTGAACGGGCTCATCGGCTACCGGGTGTTCAAATCCCTGTTCGAGGATGAGTACGCCAAGATAACCACGCAGTTCGCCTACACCGCCCTGTCCTACATCGACGGGGACGCGATCGAAGGCTACGCCGAAGGCGGCAGCCCGGACGAGGCCTGGGAGGAGGCGGACAGGAAGCTGAACGTCCTGACGCGCACCGCCGCGCTCGCCTACATCTACGTCATCGTGCCGGACGAGAAATTCGAGTCCCGCATGTACATCTACGACACCGTGCATCCCGACGTGGTGAACGGCAAGGCCTATCCCCTGGGGCAGATAAGCTCGCTCAAGAACTACGACGAGGCCTACATTGCCCGCCTGAAAAGCGTCCTGGACGGGGAGGACGACATCCGCTTCGTCTACAACAAGACCGGCGGCCACGTCACCACCTCCGTCCCGGTCAAGGACTCCTCCGGCAGGGGGGTCGCCATCCTGAGCATCGTCAAGCCGATGAGCGAGGTGGACGCGCTCAAGGCCCAGTACCTCAGGACGACGTCGGTTTTCTCCGCCATAATGACCGTCCTGTTCGTCATCGCCTACATCATCCTGCTGCACAAGATGCTGACCAAGCCCCTCTACCTTGTCACGAGGGAAACGGCGAGCTTTGTCCGCCACCGGGGGGAGCTTTCAGGCACGCTCAAGAAGATAAAGGGCCGGAGCGAGATAGCCATCCTTGCCCGCGCGGTGGAGCAGATGAGCGTGGACATCAACCGCTATATCCATGACCTGACCCAGACGACGGCGGAGAAGGAACGCCTGAGCGCGGAGCTGGACGTCGCCACCCAGATTCAGGCCAACATGCTGCCCCGCATCTTCCCGCCCTACGCCGACCACCCGGAAATAGAGCTGTTCGCCTCGATGGTGCCCGCCAAGGAGGTCGGCGGTGACTTCTACGATTTCTTCATGACGGACAACGACCATTTCGCGGTCGTCGTCGGCGACGTGAGCGGCAAGGGGGTCCCGGCGGCCTTGTTCATGGTCGTCGCCAAGACCCTGCTCAAGAACATCGGCCTGCAGGAGAAAAGCCCCGCCCGCATCTTTGAGAAGGTGAACGAACAGCTGTGCGAGGGCAACGACGCGGGCCTCTTCGTCACCTGCTGGATGGGCATCCTGACGATAAGCACGGGCGAGCTGGTCTTCGCCAATGCGGGGCACACCGCTCCGGTTATCTTCCACGGGGGCAAGGTGGAGTACCTGACGGTAAAGCCCAACCTGATGCTCGCGGGGATGCCGGGGATGCGCTATGCCGACCACTGCACGCGCCTGTTGCCGGGCGACAGGATTTTTGTCTACACCGACGGCGTGACCGAGGCGACCAACGCGGGCAACGAGCTGTACGGCGAGCAGCGGCTTATCCTCTGCATGGCGGACAAGCGGATGCTTTCCGCCAAGGAGCTTCTGGAAGCTGTCCGGGACGACGTGAACCGCTTTGTCGGGGACGCGCCCCAGTTTGACGACATTACGATGCTGGAGCTCTCGCTCAAGGCCCTGGCAGGGGCGGGCACGGCTTCTGCCGCCGCTACGGAACCGGAGGCTGCCGGGCCGGGGGAGGCCAGGACCGTGACCAAGATTTTCGACGCGACTGACGAGAACATGGGGCCGGTCAACGACTTTATCCACTCCATGCTGCCGGAAGGCTGCTCCGCCGAGCTTCTGAACAAGCTGGATCTCGCGGTGGAGGAAATCTACATCAACATAGCCCACTACGCCTACACGCCCGGGCGCGGCACTGCCGAAATCAGCTGCCGCCTGGAGCCGGGGAATGGCGGGGCTGCCCCCCGGCTTACGATATGCTTCCGGGACAGGGGCAAGCCGTTCAACCCGCTCGCCCGGGAGGACCCGGACATCACCCTCTCGGCGGAGGAGCGCGACATAGGCGGCCTGGGGATATTCCTGACCAAGAAGTTTATGGACAGCGTGAGCTATGAGTACGCGGATGGGCAGAACGTCCTGACGATGAGCAAGACCTTGGCATAGAAGAGAACAAGGAGAAAGAAATAGTATGGAAAGGTTCGATTTGTACACGGCGGACAGGCAGCTGGCGGGCAGGACGATGGAGCGGGGCGAACGCACGCCCGACGGCTTCTACCGCCTGGTTATCCACGTCTGCATCTTCGGCACGGACGGACGCATGCTGATCCAACAGCGGCAGCCATTCAAGGCCAGCTGGTCAAACCTCTGGGACGTGAGCGTCGGGGGCTGCGCCATAACCGGCGACAGCAGCCGGACCGCCGCCGAGCGGGAGGTGAAGGAGGAGCTGGGGCTGGACATAGACCTTGCGGGGGCCCGCCCCGTCCTGACCCTCTCTTGGGACCACGGCTTTGACGATTACTATGTCCTGACACGGGACGTGGACCTGAACGCGCTGGCACTCCAGCCGGAGGAAGTGCAGGCCGTGCGCTGGGCGGAAAAGGACGAGATTCTCAGGATGATAGACGACAGTCTCTTCATTCCCTACGAGAAGAGCCTGATTGAGCTGCTCTTTACCCGCCGGACGAACCGCAACGCCCAGACCCGCGCGGACTGGACGCGGGGATAGGGAG